>CAYQXG010000047.1:0-23784 GCA_964421525.1 uncultured Sangeribacter sp.
CGCATATGGTCTAGGATTTGCAAACCTCTTCCTCTGAGTGCGAGTTCAACTCTATTGAGCATCTTAAATATTCCATTTTTGTGACAATTAATCAGATTAAGATTTTGGTCAGGGATATGGGCTAAATCAGGATTAATGTAAAGCAAAAGACTCTTGAGGAACATTTTATCTTTCATAAAATCCGTAGGAAGATGTTTCAGCTGCTCATAAAAAAAAGGATAGTATAAAGGGTACACCGGATGAATTCCATTCATAGAACTATAGCCAGAGTGATACATATAGCGAGTGGTGATATTATCATAGATATAATACCATTTTTCAACACTATTTTTGCCTGGAATTGAATTAATCATTTCAAACAACTCTTTGCGAGCATATGAAATCAAGTCCTTCCCTATAGTTTTATCAAGTAATGAGTTCTCTAAGCCGAATCTTCCTTCGCCAGCATAAGGATCTATGTAAATCCCAAGATGATGAGCTGATTTACGCCAGAGGTCTACTATGCCGGTATTGGAATCTTTTCTAAGTCCGAGGAAAAAGTCTGTGTGAGTTTTTAGTAGGGTCAGGTCATTAGCGATACTGCCTCAGCGATATAGGCATATCCACCTGGGTCACCTGCGAGCTGATAGTCATATTCAGGCAGTTCTGCAATCGGGTTGAGGTATATTTGTGAAAAGAAGAACGGATGGTTGCGGATGTCTAGCATCATACTTTTTTGCACCCATTCTTCGTTGTATGGGATTTGCTTGATAGTATGATGGTAGTACTCTGCCACTTTCATCGAAACAATGGTGGTCACAGATTTCATCAGTTTGTTGGGATGGGTGTCCCCGACAACATAATTTTCCGTATTAATTCCCACTTTATTGGTGTAGTGGGCTATCAGTCGAGAATCGAGTCCTCCACTACAACCTAATCCAGCCACTTTACCGGGATTCTGTTGTTTGATATAATTGAAATAGTTGGTGAATTGCTCATCAGCTTTAACAAGTTCCTCCTCCAGCTTTATGTTTTGTTTAGGCTCATAATTGAACTGGTAATTAGAAGTTATTTCCAAACGGGGACGGAGCGTGACATCAACAAGTGATGGATTCTTCACCTTAAGTGGTCTCGCATCTACAGGAGTTTTTCCATCTTCACTGTATATAGTAGCCATCTGACCTTTTGAAAGCATCGGAAGATTCAGCTTCAGCTTGAGAGTCTCCTGAGCGGCGCTGACGCCTGCGATATACCAACTGTCGCCGTGCCTGCGGGCAAGCACTACATATTTGCCCGGGTAACCGTCGATGAAGAGGGTGTCATCCCATGTGGTGGGCACCTGCTTCATGAAGTCGATTGCAGCTTCAGGAGCATCCTTTAGGTTGTTGGGTGCAAGAGCGAAATTCTGCACAGGATTCTGGAAGAGGATTGAAGTTGCAAGCTGGAAAGCATCGGAAGTGCGACGGATGTTGCCACCGTCATTTCCACGGTTCATTCGTTTATTGAGCACAGTACCGCCATATTCCATTATTCCCGCAGCATTCCGGATGAAAGGATGCAGCGTGGCGTTGAACGCCTCCGAGTCGCAGAAGTCCTGGCTGAAAATCAGATTCTCTGATGCAAGCACGGCTTCGCTGCCTACATAGTTGGGATACATCCTTTCCCAGCCGCGCGGCATGGTGCAGCCATGGAAGATCACACTTATGCCATGATCGTTAGCATCGCTGAGGATATCTTCATAGAGGCGTATTGTCTCCTGTTTGTCTCCACCGAAGAAATCGACCTTGATTCCCTTTATGCCGAGAGACTGAAGCCATTCCATCTCTGCCTTGCGTGGTATTGGACGCGACATCTTGTTGATAGGTCCCTGCTCGATATCATTCCACCAACCACTCGAAGAATACCAGATAAGAAGATTCACCCCTTTGCTTTGGGCATATTCGGCAAGCTTGGCAATTCCCTCCTTTCCTATATTGGTATCCCACCAGTTGTCGACAAGCACGTTGTCATAGCCCATCTCGGCAGCAAAGTCGATATATTTTATCTGGTCGTCATAGTTTATGGAGTTATCTTGCCATAGAATCCAGCTCCAAGTTCCGCGCCCGGGCTTTACATCGCCTTTTGCAGTGTAGAGAGGATCAACGAGATTCCAGGGAATTGTGGTCTCGACAATCGGCTTAAGCGTATTGCCGACGGTTATAGTGCGCCAGGGGGTCTTGCCCGGAAGGCTGATGGCAGGATTTGCCGAGCCGTTGCCATTGTTTTCCTCCGGCATGGGATAAGCGATCGAGAAGACACCGTCGTCGTAATCGCTGAGACGGCTGCCACAGAAATAACCGTCAACTCCGGTTTCAGTCAGAAGAGCCCAACCGTTGTCGCCCACATGGAAAAGAGCGGGAAAGGTAAATCCATGTCCAAATTGGGATGGCTCATCAAGAGGAGCGTCGGCCTTATAAGGCTCCTCATAGGAAGGCTTTGTGCGTTTCCAGCCTATCATCGCCTCGCTCTGGGGAGTAAGGAAAGTGGTAGTGAAATCGGGAAACCGGAATCCGGATGCCTCCTTCTCTATTATCATGCTGCGGGTCTCCCCTTCCACCGGAATCAGATAGCGGAAAGCTATATCATTGTCGCCAACCTGCCATTCTATCGACATTTTCTGCCCTTTGTCGTTGGAAAATTCCTCGATGAGAGTGTTAGCCTTCCAATCTATATGGCTTTTCTTCAGTTTCGATTGGTCGAACGACTTGTCGACTTTCCCCGTTTTCTGACCGAGAAGAGTAAGACGGTTGGAGAAATCACCTATGTTGGCTACAAAGCCAAGCGGAGAGTCAAGAAGGATTGGTTTGCCATCGTAGGAGACAGAATATACCGGCTTGCCACCTTCAAGATTAGTGGTCACTACAAGCTTTGAGTCGGGACTTGCCACTGTTGCCGCTGAAGCAGCAGCAACAGCGCAAGACATGAGACACGCTGCATAATTTCTGAGAAGGTTCATTTTGAATTTTTCTTGTCTTATTTTGTGCAAAAATAGCCAATATTGTTGGTATTTCCAAATTTTTGAGGGTTTTCGCTATTTTATGAAATTCAAATTTGGGAAGATGAGAAATTTTTAATAACTTTGTGAAAACCAAAAATCGACCAATATGGAATACAAGAGAATACTGCTGAAACTGTCGGGCGAATCCCTGATGGGTGCCCAAGGATATGGGATTGACAACTCACACCTGCAATCCTATGCACGCCAGATCAAGGAAATAGCACAAGGTGGAGTAGAAATAGGAATAGTGATAGGGGGTGGCAACATCTTCAGAGGATTATCCGGAGCCGCAAAAGGGTTTGACCGTGTCAAGGGTGACCAGATGGGAATGCTGGCAACCGTGATAAACTCCCTCGCCCTCTCTTCCGCACTTGAATCCATCGGACAGCCGGCGCAGGTATTCACTGCTATCCCGATGTTCCCTATCGGTAAGCCTTACAGCAAGTGGGAGGCAATAGAAGCTATGAAGAACGGCAAGGTTGCTATCATGAGCTGTGGAACAGGCCAGCCATTCTTCACCACCGACACTGGCTCCGCACTCAGAGCCATTGAAATAGAGGCGGAAGTAATGCTTAAAGGCACTCGTGTCGACGGGGTATATACCGCCGACCCTGAAAAAGACCCGAAAGCAACAAAGTTTGACAAGATAACTTATGATGCAGTGATCTCTGCCGGGCTAAAGGTAATGGACCTTACTGCCACAGCCCTCTGCAAGGAAAACAAGATGCCGATCTATGTCTTCAATATGGACAAGGAAGGAAATCTCCTAAAGATGATGGAGGGGGAAAACGTCGGCACCCTCGTATATTAACATAAAATTCATAATTCATAATGCATTGAACTAAAGTTATGGCAGAAGTAAAAGAATATCTCGACAATGCGCAGGAGGCAATGGAACTTGCTGCAGACTACCTGGAGGAGACATTGGCTCGCATCCGCGCCGGAAAAGCATCGGCAAAACTACTTGACGGAATCAGAGTTGACTATTATGGAAGCTCAGCACCTATCTCTAACGTGGCTAACGTGTCTGTCCCCGATGCCCGCACAATCGCCATCACACCGTGGGAAAAATCGATGTTCCGCGTTATTGAGAAGGCAATAATTGACTCAGATCTTGGCGTGACACCGGAAAACAATGGAGAGGTGATACGCTTGTGCATACCGCCACTCACTGAAGACCGCCGTAAGCAGCTTGTGAAGCAGTGCAAGGGTGAAGCAGAGAACGCAAAGGTTTCCGTGCGCAATGCACGCCGAGAGGCTATCGACGGACTTAAAAAGGAGATCAAACAGGGTCTCAGCGAAGATATGGAAAAGGATGCGGAAGCAAACGTTCAGAAACTCCACGACAAGTATCTGAAGAAAATCGATGAGATTTTCGCAACTAAGGAAAAGGAGATACTTACTGTGTAGTTTTGAATTTTGAAATCCCTAATAATTTTGGATTTTGAATTTCTTTTGAATTCTAAAAAACTAACTGGCTAAGCGTCGGCGAAATAGGGATGCATCGTGGTGCATCCCTATTCTCGATAAAAAATGAGAATCTTAAATCTAATGAGAAAATTAACATTGGCGGCTGCCGTGGCGTTGATAGCCCTGCCGCTTACAGCACAAACATTTCGCGAATGGCAAGATCCGGAGGTGAATGCCGTAAACCGGGCACCAATGCGCTCGGAGGCTTTCGCTTTCAAGAAGGGGGAAACCGGAACTTCCAAACTTGACAGAAAACAATCTTCTAACTATCTATCGCTCAACGGAACGTGGAAATTCAACTGGGTAAATGATGCTTCATCGCGTCCTACTGATTTCTGGAAAAAGGATTTCAACGACAAGGGGTGGGATAATATAAAGGTTCCCGGCGTTTGGGAACTCAACGGTTACGGCGACCCGATCTATACCAATGTAATATATCCATGGAACAACCACTTCCGCACTAATCCACCCTTTGTTCCGGACCAGGAGAACCACGTAGGCACATATCGCCGTGAAATCAAAGTCCCTGCTGATTGGAAAGGGAAGGAGATTTTCGCTCATTTCGGTTCTGTTACCTCGAATATCTACCTTTGGGTTAACGGCAAATATGTAGGATATAGTGAAGACAGCAAGCTTGAGGCAGAGTTCAACCTGACCCCCTATATAATTCCGGGGAAAGAGAATCTGATCTGTTTCCAGGTTTTCCGCTGGTGTGACGGCAGTTATCTTGAAGACCAGGATTTCTTCAGGCACAGTGGCGTTGGCCGCGACTGCTATCTTTTTGCCCGCGCAAAAAACCGCATTGAGGATATCCGTGTCACTCCCGACCTTGAAAATGATTATACCGACGGAGTGCTTAATATCGACATTAAGCTGACGTCTAACAGCCCGGTGACCCTTACCCTGAAAGATGCCGAGGGAAAAATCGTTGCTGAAGATAAGGTGAACCGCTCCGGAAAGACCTCGATGAAGATTGCCAACCCCAACAAGTGGAGTGCCGAGACTCCCTATCTCTACACCCTCACAGCCAGCATGGACGGCAACGATGAAGTGGTTCCTGTAATGGTTGGATTCCGCAAGATTGAACTTAAAGGAAACCAAATCCTTGTAAACGGAAAGCCGGTTCTCTTTAAGGGTGCCGACCGCCATGAGATGGATCCGGACTACGGATATGTGATTTCTCCGGAACGCATGCTGCAGGATATAGAGCTTATGAAGAAGCTAAATATGAATGCTGTGCGCACATGCCATTATCCTGATGATGAACTTTGGTATGAGCTCTGCGACAAATATGGACTCTACGTAGTGGCTGAAGCAAACGTTGAAAGCCACGGCATGGGCTATGGAGAAAGCACCCTTGCAAAAAACGCATCCTATCACAAGGCGCATCAGGAACGCAACCAGCGCAATGTGACAAGAAACTTCAACCATCCATCGGTAATCTTCTGGTCGCTTGGCAACGAGGCTGGCTATGGACCGAACTTCGAGGATGCCTACAAATGGGTGAAGGAATTCGATCCTTCACGCGCCTGCCAGTATGAACAGGCAGGGAGCGACAAGCTGACCGACATTTTCTGCCCAATGTATTTCGACTACAACGGCATGGAAAGCTACGGCAAGAACCCCTGGTCGGACAAACCACTAATTCAATGCGAATATGCGCATGCAATGGGCAACTCAATGGGGGGATTCAAGGAATATTGGGATATTATCCGTAAATATCCAAACCTGCAGGGCGGTTTCATCTGGGATTTCGTTGACCAGGCAGTGCGTATGAAAGATGAGAACGGTGTTGAATATTTCGCTTATGGGGGCGACTTCAACGATTATGATGCCAGCGACAACAACTTCTGTGTCAACGGTGTTGTCAGCCCTGACCGCGTTCCGAACCCTCATGCAGATGAAGTGCGCTATTTCTACCAGAACGTATGGACCACTCCTGCCGATATCAATGCCGGAAAGGTCAACGTCTACAATGAGAACTTCTTCCGCGACCTCTCAGACCTTAACATGGACTGGACCCTCATGCGCGACGGCAAGGCTGTGCGTACAGGACGAATCTCTGATCTTAACGTGAAGCCTGGAGAGACCGCATCTGTAACTATCCCCTACGGAAAAGCTGAAGGCGACGGAGAATGGCTTCTGAACGTGGCTTACTCGCTAAAGGAAGACGATGGACTCCTGCCGGCGGGCCATGTTGTGGCACGCGATCAGATAAAGGTGGCTGGCAATGTGGCCGGACTGCCCGAAATCAAGGCAACAGCTGATTCCGACAAGGGATCGTTCAATCCTTATATCGACAACAGCAATTCCCGTTTCCTCAAAGTTAGAGGAGATGGCTTTATGCTCAAGTTCAACCGTTGGAACGGTTTCCTGACTCAGTATGAAGTAGACGGGACAGAGATGCTGACCAAGGATGGACAGCTGACCCCGAATTTCTGGCGCGCTCCCACCGACAATGACTTCGGAGCGGGACTGCAACGTAGGTATGAGGCATGGCGCACTCCTGCAATCAACCTAAAGTCGATAGATGCCACTGCTGAAGACGGACTCGTAACAGTGAAGGCGGAATATGAGATGCCGGGAGTTGAGGGAAATCTCGACATGACCTACGTAATCAACAAGGAAGGTGCTGTGCTCGTGACCGAAGACTTCAAGGCCAACAAGGATGCCAAGGTGAGCAACATGTTCCGCTTCGGAATGCAGATGCAGATGCCGAAGGAATTCGATGCTATAGAATATTATGGCCGTGGGCCGGTTGAGAACTATTCCGACCGCAACCACTCGGCATTCTTAGGTGTCTATCAGCAATCGGTTGACGACCAATTCTATCCCTACATACGCCCGCAGGAGACAGGAACAAAGACCGATGTGCGCTACTGGAAGCAATTGAACAATCAGGGCAACGGACTTGAGTTCTTGGCAGAACAGCCCTTCTCAATCTCCGCGCTCGACTATAGCATCAGCAGCCTTGACGATTATCCTGACAAGGACAACAAGAAGCATAGCCACGGGCCGCTGGTGAAGAAAGCCGGCTACACAAATGTCTGCATCGACAAGGTGCAACAAGGGCTTGCCTGCGTCAATAGCTGGGGCGCGACTCCGCTTCAGGAATATACCATTCCTTACGGTGATTATACTTTCACTTTCATGATGAAGCCTGTGTTTCACCAGGTGATGAACCATTACAAATGATAATTAATAATCAATAATTGATCATTAATCTTTTATCATTAATAATTTATCATTAAAATGAACCTGCAGAGCCTTGACGAAAGATTGCGACGGAATGTGGAGTTGCTTGCCGAGACCACACCGGAAGAATCGGATATTGCAGCCAACGGATGTGCCTTCCCTTCTCTGAAGGCACTCCGCGATGCTGTGGATCTGGTTAAGTCGATAGTCTTTCCCGACTATTTCGGCAGAGCACGACGCAGCGGAATGCTACGCACACACTACATCGGTGCTAATGTAGAGAAACTATATACCATCCTTTTCGAGGAAATAGGTAAGGGATTCCATTTTTGCAATGGCAAGGATTGGGAATGTCTGCCTCAGCAGCTTGCTGCTGACTTCATAGGGTGTCTGCCCGAAATCAAAAGGCTCCTTCTGACCGATGTCGAGGCCATGTTCAATAATGATCCGGCGGTAGACAACAAAGGTGAGGTGATCCTGTGCTACCCCGTCGTAAGCGCCATGATCCATTACCGTATGGCGCATGCGTTGCTTGAGCTCGGCGTTCCTGTGATTCCGCGCATTCTCACAGAGCTTGCCCATTCCGCAACCGGAATAGACATTCATCCTGGTGCAAAAATTGGAGAATATTTCGCTATAGACCATGGCACCGGAGTCGTGATTGGAGAGACCACCATCATCGGCAATCATGTAACGCTTTATCAAGGTGTCACGCTTGGAGCAAAGAATTTCTCGCTTGATTCGCAGGGACATCCGATCAACATACCGCGACATCCTATTATTGAAGACAATGTCACTATCTATTCCAATGCTACGGTATTGGGCAGGATCACGGTTGGGCACAATTCGATAATTGGTGGCAATATCTGGCTTACTTATTCCGTGCCTCCGGGATCGAAGATTCTTCAGCGACGGGCTGTGTCGACTTCGTTTACTGATGGGTTGGGAATATGAGTGGTTGTCGCGCTCGGAGAGCGCTACCGACATATCCGGACTCGGATTTGTTTGGATTTTTGAATATAAAAAAAGCCGAGGGAAACCTCGGCTTTTACTTTTGATAACTGTTTTTCTTATTTTGCTTTTGTAAATGTATAATCACGGTCGGGATGATCTGTCTCGAACTTGAGGATTGTGTTCTCCTTGTTCACCTTCACATCTTCAATTTTAGTGAAGTCTCCGATAGTGCCGAGGAAGTTGGCTGTCACCGGACCAAGTTCGGGAGCATCAACACCGGCAACGTCGAGAGAATTAGTGTCGAAAGAGATAATATAGTCATCGTCATCCTTATCTGCGCGAGTCCATGTGCCTTCGATCGACGCCTTCACGGTATAAGTCTGAGCATTGCCGAGAGAGTCGGCAGGAAGAGTCACAGTATAGTCTTTTGTCAGCTTGACGGGACCACTTGCTTTGTCGGTGCCTGCACTGAAATCGAATGTGGTCACTTCAGTTGCAGAAACAGAACCATCAATTGCCGGAACCACAGCTGCAGGATTGGCAGAAGTCCAGCTTCCCAAGAAATCAGCATTGCTCTCCGAGCAAGAGGTCATCGCAAATCCACCCAATATCAGGGCCGCCCCAAGGGCGATTTGATTGATTGTCTTCATAGTCATTTTTTTTAATATTGTTTTTTGATAGTTTCATGGATTATCATGATTTATCATGAGGGCTCCATAGGGGTTTCATCCCACTTACAACCAAACAATCAAATACCTCAATCGGTTCATTTGCATGTTTTATCTCTCCAAAGATAAAGCCGGTCGGAAGGGCGGATACGTGCAGGCACCGGCAATGAGAAACGGTCTCCCTTTCTTACTTCCGGCACAGGGTCGGTTGTGAGACGCAGTTCCTCCACCTTAAAAATCAAGGCTCCCGTAGTGGGACCTGTCACCACCACTTCGTCGCCGGGATGAAGCACTCCGCTCTCCATCTGAAATTCACCTACACCGAGACGGTCGTAGTATCTGACACCTTTAGCCACATATTCCTTCACCCGGGTGCTGCTGCTGCCATATTTTCCACTCCATTCACCAAGACGCTGCCCGAGATAATACCCATCCCAGTATCCTCGGTTGAATACCTTAGCCAGACGATTTTCCCATTCCTGTAGGCTCTCGTCGGTAAACTCTCCCCTGCATATCGCCTCAAGAGCCTGGGAATAGCACTCCACCACCTCCTTGACATATTCAGGACCTCTCGCACGCCCCTCTATCTTGAAGACACGTACTCCTGAATCTACCATCTTATTCAGGAAGTGAATGGTCTTGAGATCTTTCGGACTCATGATATATTGGTTGTCAACCTCAAGCTGATCGCCGGTTTCCTTGTCGGTGACTGTATAGGAGCGGCGGCATATCTGGGTGCAGGCACCCCGGTTGGCAGCCGAATTCATCTGATGAAGTGAAAGATAGCATTTTCCGCTCACTGCCATGCAAAGGGCTCCGTGGCAGAACATCTCCAGCCGGATAGGCTGACCGTTGGGGCCGGTCAGGCCCTCTTTCTCTATAGCTTCATGAAT
Source organism: uncultured Sangeribacter sp. (assembly GCA_964421525.1). GTDB lineage: Bacteria > Bacteroidota > Bacteroidia > Bacteroidales > Muribaculaceae > Lepagella. The sequence continues at coordinate 10,197 of CAYQXG010000047.1, forward strand.
CACCTTCACCTGATCGAGGTTAAGCTCACGGGCAAGCACCATGACATCGGCAAATTGAGCGTAGAATCTGACAGCCTCGATATTGGTGACATTCACCTGTGTGGATATATGCACCTCCTGCCCGATTGAACGGGCATAGAGTATAGCCGCCATGTCGGAAGCAATGATGGCTGAAATATGAGCTGCATGCGCCCGGTCAATTATTTTATGGAGAAGCTCCATGTCGTTGTCGTAGATAACTGTATTGACTGTCAGATAAGTCTTTACACCTTTCTCAGAACAGCGACGCACAATCTCGTCCATGTCGTCGGCAGTGAAGTTGGCGCTTGAACGGGAGCGCATGTTAAGGCCTTCTATACCGAAATATACTGCATCGGCACCTGCCTGCAGGGCAGCGGCCAGCGATTCCCAGCTGCCGACAGGAGCCATTATTTCAAAGTCTTTTCTGTTCATAAGAGTTGTCAGAGATCAGAGGTCGGTTGTCTGATGTTGGATAATTATTTTTTTGCGAGATATATGGTGACAACGCCCAGCGTCAACGATTTATATTCTGGATATTCAAAACCGGCGTTGCTCATCAGCCTTGTCATGGCGTCTCTTTGAGGGCAAGCGGCTATCGACTCCGGGAGATAGGAATAGGCACGCGAGTCATGGGAAATCATTTTCCCTACAAAAGGGATAACATGTCGGGAATAGAGCCGGTAGAGTGCCTTGACCGGAGAGGATGACGGTTCAGAAAGCTCAACCACGCAAAGCACGCCGCCCGGCTTGAGCACTCTGCGCATCTCGCGATAGCCATCTTGCAGACGTTCAAAGTTTCTGACTCCATAAGCCACTGTCACAAGGTCGAACGTATCATCCTTATATGGAAGAGCAAGGCTGTCGCCTTCAGTGAAGTCTATATGTTCCCTTGCACTCTCATCCATAACGGTGAGTTTATCCCGGGCTATCCTGAGCATCCCGGGCGATAGGTCAAGGCCTGTGATAAGAGCCTGAGGATAGATCTTGTGAAGACGGAATGCCACGTCGCCGGTGCCGCATGCCACGTCGAGCACCTTCCCCGGCATACGGTCGCCCAGTAATTTCCCCGCCATGCGCAAGGCACGGTTGCGCCAATAGCGATGCAGCCCTCCGGTCATGGCGGTGTTCATGAAATCGTAGGCCGGAGCAATCGAATCAAACATCTCCCCCACCTGCTTCCCCTTGGATTCGGTGGCATTGTAGGGTTTCACGTTTTCCGGTTGATTCATCATTCAAGTATCTTGGTGAAGGAACGACGACGCTTGTTCTGCTTATGCACGAAGGAATCCCACTGGTTCTGCACCTTCGCGTTGGTCTCGAGTTCGGGATTTGATTCAGCATACTTGTAGCCGTGGGCTATATAGGCAGGGATAAGATCTTGGAAAAGCAGGGCATTTACACCCTTTCCCTGATATTCCGGCTTTACTGCCACCAAAAGAAGGTCTACCCTGTCGTTCTTGCCTTTTAGCCCTTTCAGAAGATGATACCATCCGAACGGGAAATACTTCCCCTTCGATTTCTGAAGAGCACGGCTCATTGATGGCATGGATATTCCCACACCTACAAGCTTGTCGTCACTGTCTACGATGCATGAGACAAGGCTAAGGTCGAGCAGACCCAAATAAACGTCGATATAATGATCTATCTGGCGGTCGGAGAGCGGGGAATACTGATAAAGCTTCTCATAAGCCTCATTGATGAGCTGGAAAAGAGCCTTACCGTATTTCTCCTTTATCTCTTTCTTGCTTTTGAATTTCGCAACTCTCAAGCCAAATTTTTTCTTTACAATCTCAGAAATTCTGTTATGCTTTTCAGGTATTTCATCGGGCACTTCCATCACATATTCAACCCAATCGGTATCCTTGTCATATCCCAAGGCGTTCATGTGCTCCGGATAGTAGGAATAGTTGTAGATGGTTGCCATAGTGCTCAGCTGGTCGTATCCTTCCACGAGCATACCTTCATAGTCAAGATCAGTGAAGCCGAGAGGACCGACAACTCTATTGAGCCCGCGCTCACGTGCCCATTCCTCCACCTTCTCAAGCAGACCTCTCGACACCTCTATCTCATCGATAAAGTCTATAAACCCGAAACGGATGTCTTTAGCCCCGGTCTTCTCGTTTAGCTTATTGTTGATTATAGCAGCGATTCTGCCTACAGGCCTATCTCCTTTGAACGCCATGAAGCAACGCACATCGCAAAAGTCGAAAGCCGGGTTTTTCTTAGGGCTCAGGGTAGCCACATCGTCAGAAATCAAAGGGGGCACGTAGTAAGGATTATCCTCATACATGTCGATTTGAAACTGCGTGAATTTTTTCAGGGCTTTCGGGGTGAGAGGAATTTCTCTAATTTCGATCATGATGTCTATTGAGTTTTATCGGAGGTTTAGCCAAAGCAGAATCCCGAGCATAGCCGCTATAAAAATGAGCAGCCAGATTGTGGTTGATATATGGTTGCGGTTGATGAGCTCCAATTTGAGTTCCTGAATATTCCTGATTGGGCCCTCCGGATCCTCCGCTTTCTTAGCCACTTTTCTCAGATGAGGAAGATTTTCGGGAAGGTTGTCGAGCACCTCGTTGATTAGCTTGCCATAATTGATTATGTCCTGCTTCGTATCCTGCGATTCGAGTCGTTCGCGATGGTCATAGCCTACATTTGTCAGCTTAAGGTTTTCATTATACTCCGTAAAAATTATATTTTCGGGAGTAATCGGAAGATGCATAACGTGGTTTTCCTGGATATATTCCAGCGCATCGGGCAGCTGGGTCTCAAGCCTGTGAACTATTTTTGGAGTTAGCCTTTTCTCCTCAATTAGTCTACGGAGCGAATAACCATAGACATCATCGGTGATTATGGCCATTCCGACACCGGGAACATCCTCCAGGTCGTTTACCATCACAATGTTGGCATGCGCGAGGTTGTAGCGGGTGTCAAATTCCTTTTCTAATATCGCCTTATATTTAGGGTCATCGCGGAATTGCTTTTTGAGAGCCTTAATCATTATCCACTTGCCGTATTTACGGACAGTATACACATCGTATAGCTCCTCTTCCCACTCGGGAAGAAGCGTAAGATCCGACCAACGGCCCGATGGGTCGTCGATCGGTATCTTCTTCTCTTCCTTACTTATATAAGCAGACACAATTTTAGATTGAATGCATTATGAATTAATTAATGATGTCGAAGCCGGTGTATTTGCGCAGACATTCCGGAATTACAATTCCTTCGGGAGTCTGGTTGTTTTCAAGAAGGGCGGCCACGATGCGCGGGAGAGCCAGGGCGCTTCCGTTGAGCGTGTGGCAAAGCTGTATCTTCTTGTCGGCTCCACGGTAGCGGCACTTCAGGCGGTTTGCCTGATATGTCTCGAAGTTAGAGACGGAGCTGACCTCGAGCCAGCGCTTCTGAGCAGCACTGAATACCTCGAAATCGAATGTGATTGCAGAGGTGAAGCTCATGTCGCCGCCACACAGGCGCAGTATATGCCATGGAAGTCCGAGCTTTTCGAGAAGTCCCTGCACGTGGTCTTTCATCTCTTCGAGAGCGGCATAAGAGTTTTCTGGTTTCTCTATGCGCACGATCTCCACCTTGTCAAATTGATGCAGGCGGTTGAGACCGCGAACATCCTTGCCGTAGCTTCCTGCTTCGCGGCGCCAGCAAGGGGAGTAAGCACAGTTTTTCTTTGGAAGCTCTGCCTCGGGAATGATGACGTCACGGTAGATATTGGTCACCGGCACCTCAGCAGTAGGAATTAGATATAGATTGTCGAGCTGAACATGATACATCTGGCCTTCCTTGTCGGGAAGCTGACCGGTGCCGTAGCCCGACGCTTCATTTACCACAAACGGAGGTTCAACCTCCACGTATCCGGCTTTCCACGCCTCGTCGAGGAAGAACTGCTGTAGGGCGCGCTGCAGACGGGCACCCTTGCCGATATAGAACGGGAAACCTGCACCGGTAACCTTCACGCCCAACTCGAAATCGATGATATTATATTTACGCGCAAGTTCCCAATGAGGGAGAGCGTCTTCAGGAAGATCGGGTATCACGCCACCCTCCTTTTCCACCACATTGTCTTCGGCAGTCTTGCCCTCAGGCACACCGGCGTATGGAAGGTTGGGAACTGTAAGAAGCAGGGATGTCATTTTTTCCTCACACTCTGCAAGGCGATCTTGCAGACCCGCAGTCTCTCCTTTGATGCGGGCAACCTCGGCTTTGGCAGCCTCGGATTCATCTTTCTTGCCTTCCTTCATCAAGCCGCCGATCGACTTGGCAAGTTTATTGAGCTGCGCAGAGTCAGATTCCGTCTTTTGCTGTAGGCGACGGCGCTCGGCGTCAATCTCAAGAATTTCTGTGATTACGGCGCGGCCGTCAAATCCTTTTACTGCAAGGCGACTGATTACGAATTCCGGATCAGCCTTTATTGTACTTAATAGAAGCATCTTTTTTATGATCAATGATCAATTATAAATGATCAATTAGAATTCTTTTTTAATTTTGAATCTCATATAGCCCGTGTAAGACGTATGATATTATGAGAGATTATGATAAAAGGGCCTTTACTACGGTCTGGATTGTGCGGCCGTCGGCACGTCCGGCAAGACGCTTGGTGGCAACACCCATCACCTTTCCCATCTCTTTTGCAGAAGTTGCACCGGTTTCAGCGATGATGGCTTTCAGTTCAGCCTCCAATTCTTCGGGAGTAAGCTGCTTCGGAAGATACTCCTCGAGCACAGCAGCCTCAGCGAGTTCATTTTCAGCAAGCTCCTTACGGTTGTTTTCCTCATAGATTCTTGCACTTTCCTTGCGCTGCTTCACCATTTTGGTCAATATCTTGATAGCCTGGTCGTCGCTCAGCTCGCCATTTGCGCCCGGAGCTGTCTTAGCTTCAAGAAACTCTTTCTTTGCACCGCGGAGCGCCTCAAGGCGCACTTTCTCACGTGCTTTCATTGCGGCCTGGATGTCGGCCGATACAGTATCAAAAAGAGACATGTCTTTGTAAAATTTTTATTCATCGGTAGTGTCCCGATGCGATTTTTCATATTAATTTGCAAAAATAACTTATTTTCGCGTGTTTTCCTAATTAAATCGCCATAAATTTGCAATATCGGCATATTTCAGTTAATTTTGCACTGAAAATCAATTTCAAATTTTGAATTTTGAATTGGCTTCGCGACGATAGTCGCGCTCGGAGATCGCTCCCCACCTATTTAGACTTTGGGGAGGATTGCTTTGGGATTTTTGATTTATCATTAAAATTCAGACAACACAATATAAAATTAATCATTAATCATTTATAATTTATCATTATATTAAATGTTCAGGATTGTCAGCAAACGCAACCTATCGCCCAACATCACCGAGATGAAGGTAGAGGCTCCACGCGTAGCGGAGTCGGCTCAGCCGGGACAGTTCGTGATAGTTCGCACAGATGAATTCGGCGAGCGTATACCGCTCACCATCTGCGACTATGACAGGAATGCCGGCACCGTCACTATCGTGACCCAGTCAATCGGCCTATCCACAAATAAGATAAACGCTCTTGAAGAAGGTGACTATTTCATTGACTTCGCAGGCCCATTGGGTCAGCCGTCAGAACTGATAGACCTAACTGAAAAGGAACTGAAAGACCTTAAGGTGCTTTTTGTGGCAGGTGGCGTGGGCACCGCCCCCGTCTATCCTCAGGCCAAGTGGCTTGCAGAGCATGGAGTGAAAGCCGATGTAGTGATCGGCGCAAAGACGGCAGATCTATTCACTTATGTGGATGAAATGAAAGAAGTCGCCAACGTCTACCTCTGCACCGACGACGGCTCTGCCGGTTTCCACGGCATGGTGCCGGCTCTGATGAACGATCTCATGGACAACCGGGGCAAGAAATATGACCGCTGTGTCATTATCGGGCCCATGATCATGATGAAATTCGCCACAATGGCAGCAAAGGAGCATGACCTTCCGGCTGTTGTCAGCCTCAACGCTCTGATGGTCGACGGCACCGGAATGTGCGGGGCTTGCCGCGTGTCGGTGGGAGGGGAAACCCGTTTCACCTGTGTGGAAGGACCGGAATTCGATGCATGGCTTGTCGACTTCGATGAGGCAATGAGACGCCAGAACATGTATCGCGGAAGCTCCAAGAACAATCCAGAAACCCATAAATGCAAATGTAATGGCTAATAGAATCCCAAGAGTGCCGGTTAGGGAACAGGATCCCGCCGTGCGCGCCACCAACTTTGAAGAAGTGTGTCTCGGCTACGACCGTGAGGAAGCCATGACAGAAGCATCCCGATGCCTCAACTGCAGGAATCCTCGCTGCGTAGGGGCATGCCCGGTTCATATAGACATCCCGGGATTCATCCACGCCCTCACCGATGGAGATGAGAGCGCGGCTGCAGCTATCATCTCCAAAGATTCCTCCCTCCCTTCTGTGTGCGGACGTGTCTGTCCGCAGGAAACACAGTGCGAGGGAAGCTGCGTGCTTGGCATCAAGGGGGAACCGGTCGCTATAGGAAAACTCGAAAGATATGTCGGCGACTGGAAGATAGCAAACGCTTCCAAAGAGCCGGAAAAAATTGAACGCAACGGGAAAAAAGTGGCGGTGATCGGATCGGGACCCGCCGGCCTTGCCTGCGCAAGCGATCTCGCTAAGTGGGGTTATGAAGTGACCGTGTTCGAGGCTCTGCATCAGCTTGGCGGCGTGTTGGTCTATGGCATTCCGGAATTCCGTCTGCCTAAAGAGAAGATAGTAGGGCCCGAGATCGACGCAGTGAAGCGTCTGGGTGTGAAGTTTGTGAGCGATGTCATCGTAGGGCGCACCACCACGGTGGATCGTCTTCTCGACGAAGAGGGCTTTGATGCCGTGTTTGTCGGGTCAGGAGCCGGACTTCCACGCTTTATGGGCATTGAGGGAGAAAACCTTAATGGTGTCTTCTCTGCCAATGAGTTTCTTACCCGCGTAAACCTGATGCATGCCTACGACAGCCGCTATGACACACCGGTGTTTGAAGCCAAGAAGGTAGTGGTTGTTGGAGGTGGTAATGTAGCCATGGATGCCGTGCGCACAGCAAAGCGTCTGGGTGCGGAAGCAGTGATTGTCTACCGCCGCTCGGAGGCAGAGCTTCCAGCGCGAAGGGAGGAAGTGCACCATGCAAAGGAAGAAGGCATTGAATTCCGTATGCTCACCAATCCCGTGCGTGTGATAGGCGACGACAAAGGTTGGGTTCGGGGTCTCGAATGCGTTGAGATGGAGCTTGGCGAACCCGACGAAAGCGGACGCCGCTCACCGATAGAAAAGAAAGGGAGCAACTTTGAGATAGAGTGCGATGCAGTCATAATGGCTCTTGGCACAAGTCCTAACCCGCTGATCAAGTCAACAACCAAAGGACTCGACACTACCCGTCGCGGCTGCATTGTTGCAGACGAGGAGGGACGCACAAGTCGCCCCGGAGTGTTTGCCGGAGGTGATGCCGTCACCGGAGCCGCCACAGTCATCCTCGCTATGGGGGCAGGCCGCAAAGCCGCCGCCGCCATCCACAATTCATTAAAAAATGATAAATGATAAATTATAAGTGATGAAGTGAATAATGTTGATTACAGAAGAAGAAACTAAAAACACAATTAAGGAGGATTGCAGGGAAATTGTAAAAATATTAGTTGCAATTTGCAAAACTACGTCTCCGAGAGTTTTCAATTAGAGTTTATTTCTCTCCCTCAAATCTAAATTTATCATTAATAATTAATCATTCATCATTAATTAGGTATGAGTTTAAAATGTGGAATCGTAGGCTTGCCGAATGTTGGCAAGTCCACTCTATTCAATTGTCTTAGCAATGCTAAGGCTCAGAGCGCCAACTTTCCGTTCTGCACCATCGAGCCAAATGTGGGCGTGATAACGGTGCCGGATGAGCGCCTTAATAAACTTGTGGAAATGTGCAATCCCCGGAGCACAGTTCCGGCAACAGTGGAGATTGTGGATATAGCCGGTCTCGTGAAAGGGGCCTCAAAAGGAGAGGGTCTCGGCAATAAATTTCTTGCCAATATACGTGAGACAGATGCTATCCTGCATGTTCTCCGTTGTTTCGACGATGACAACATCACCCATGTCGACACCACCGTAGATCCGGTTCGCGATAAGGAAATAATCGACTATGAGCTTCAGATAAAAGATCTTGAGACTGTGGATTCCCGCCTTGTCAAGACCAAGAAAGCTGCAGCTGCCGGCGACAAGGCCGCCAAGATGCAGACCGGTGTGCTTGAGGCATATAAAGAAGCCCTTGAGGCAGGAAAACCGGCACGTAGCGTGCAGTTTGAGACCAAGGATGAGCAACTTTTCGCCAGAGATCTGTTCTTGCTCACCAACAAGCCGGTGATGTATGTCTGCAATGTCGACGACGAGTCTGCAGCCACAGGAAATGCCTATGTAGACACTGTCCGTAAGGCCGTTGAAGGTGAAGGGGCGGAGATTCTTGTAGTCGCTGCCAAGACTGAGAGCGAGATAGCCGAACTCGACACCTATGAGGACCGTCAGGAATTCCTGGAGAGCATAGGGCTGACAGAATCGGGCGTCTCGCGCCTGATACGCGCGGCTTATGCCCTTCTTGACCTCCAGACCTACTTCACAGCCGGACCCGACGAAGTGAGGGCATGGACTTTCTTGCGCGGCACAAAGGCACCGCAGGCGGCCGGCATTATCCATACTGATTTTGAGAAGGGTTTCATACGTGCCGAAGTGATCAAATATGACGATTTCGTGAATCTCGGCAGTGAGAATGCAGTGAAGGAAGCCGGAAAGATGTCGGTTGAAGGCAAAGACTATGTAGTCTGCGACGGCGACATAATGCACTTCCGCTTCAATGTCTGAACATTTCTTTCGGCTGCCGCCTCAGCCCGATATAAGAAGGATAAAGGAAATATGGAAGGCGGCCCCTTATGGGCCGCCTTCTTATTGAGTAATATTCTATTATGCCTTGCATTATTGCGGACGACCTGCATTCCAATTCGGAGTCTGCTCCACTCCGAAACCTGCATTGATCTCATCAACAGGAATCGGGAAAATCACATTGCTCAGGTCAACATTGTTGAATGTGAACGTGATGTTGGGTGAATTATATGCATAGGCGTTACCCTTGACACCCCAACGGCGGATATCAAACAACCGATGACCCTCCTGGAAAAGTTCACGGGCACTTTCATCCCTCAGGAAAGCAAGAAGTTCCTCCTTGGAAGATGGCAGATCCTCGGCTGAAGTGATGTCAAGATTACGCTTGGCAACTACAAGCAAAGCTTCCTTAGCGGCATCGATATCGATAGAAGAACCTCTCAAATTTGACTCTGCAATAATAAGGAACATCTCAGGAGCATTTATGAGATAGTTAGTGGCATAGGCAGGATTACCCATTTCATAGCAACCGAATTTTCCACCGGCAAATTCAGGCAATTCCGGAGTGCTGTTGGGAGCAAATTCCATAATTGAGTTTCTGACATCGTTTTCACCGAGTACTGAAAGCAACCAGGGTGATGGACTATAGTCGTATGTGGTAAATAAGGTTCCACATGAGTTAGCGCTCCAGTTATCGGTTGTGGTTATTGCCAAAGCAAACATTGACTCGGTATTGCTTGCCCCATAGTTGTAGAGAGCCTTATATGCCTGAGGGGTGTATGCCAAGCTATGTATTCCTGATTCGTCAATAGCCTTCATGGCATAATCCTTAGCCTTGTCAAAGTTTTCAAGATAGAGGTTTATGCGTGCTGCCAAGCCATACGCCGCGGCAAGGTTGAAGTAGAAGAGACTTCCTCGGTCTCCGCTTTTCTCAAAAAGACTGATCGACTTTTCTATATCGCTCACAATAGCCGCATAGGATTCACCTACCGTACTCCTCTCGACCTGAGCAAATGCCTCAATAGGAGTATCAACCACCACTATGCCGGGTTGAGAACTGAAATCAGCACCATCTACTTTGACCTGATGGGCAAAAACATTCACCATTACGAAGTTTGCATAGGCGCGTAGAGCATACGCCTCAGCAGAATACATGTCGAGCAACGATTTCTCATCCTCGGTGGCTCCTTCATAAAGGGGAGTAGCCCCGTGAATTACGCGTGATGAATGGTCAACAACCATATATCCGTACTGCCATATATACAGGGAACTATATCCTGTATCCTGATAAGTGAACTGATAAATGTCGTTCTGATGACTCGTCTGGCCGTTCCAGTAGACAATGTCGGAAGCGAGATCTCCTATCACAGTGGCATAATTTCCGGCAAAAGGATAATAGAAAAAGCGGTAGTAAGTTCCATTAAGGGCATTACCGATATTTGTGACGCTGTTGAGTGCGGTGTTTATATCAACACCATTTGACATGTCGGTCTTCAGAAAATCATTGCCGCAACCGGAAAGAGTGCCGGCAATAAGAAGAGTGCCTAATGATTTTAATATTATATTTTTCATCTCTTATTTTTTCTTTATATTTCAAATATATTCCCATTAGAACACAACCTGTATGCCACCTGAGAATGAGAATACTGCAGGATACTGCCAAGCGATTACACCTGAAGAATAAGTTTCAGGGTTATATCCTACAAAGTCGCTTGCCGTCCATGTATGGACATTATCCATATTGATATAAAGGCGCACCTTGTCCATCATAGCCTTCCTTGTCAGTTTGTTGGGAAGTGTGTAGCCGAAAGTAATATTGCTCAGACGCAGGAAACTGCCGTTCATGAGGAAGCGGGTGGAATTTTGTGATGAACTGAAATATGGGTCACCATATATATATTGGGGATATTTGGCATCCTTATGTTCAGGAGTCCATGAGTCGGTGGCCACACATTCGAGTGGAGTTCTCATAGCCATGCCCCAACCGGTGAAGTTATGACCTGAATCATAAACCTTGTTGCCTGTACGGTAATTGAATGTGAGCGAGAGATCAAATCCATAGCCATCTGCACTAAGGCCAAAGGCACCTACCAATTTAGGCTCGGCACTGCCCACATAGCGCTTGGCTGCCGCCTGCCAGTTATCAGTGGTTTCGTCGCCCTCCTCATTCAGATAGTAAAGCGCCTTACCGGTTTCTGAGTCGACACCGGCATATTCCTTCATCAGGAACTGACGATACGGCCTGCCTTCTTCCACAATAGTATATGTGCTTTCTATACTGCCGTCGGCGAGTTTGAGCACCTTGTTCTGATTGAAAGTCAGATTGCCAAACATGGTTATGTTGAGATTTTTATTCTGATATACAGTACCTCTCAAGCCAACTTCAACACCACGGTTACGGATCTTGCCGATATTTTTCCATGTAGAGGTCATACCGGTAGTAAACGACAACGGAACTTTGTAGAGTGCATCATGAGTGTCTTCGTTGTAATAATCAAAGGTGACATTCAGGCGGTTCCAGAGATTAAGGTCAAAACCGACATCAAACTTCTTTGATGTTTCCCATGTCAGATCCGGATTCTCAATACCACCGGGCACCATACCGGGAGTCTGGTTGTAGTTATATCCTGCTGAATAATATCCGCGCGCTGCATAAAGAGAAGGGAGTGATTGGTTACCGACAGTACCGTAGGTAATGCGGAGATCGGCATTCTTTATCACGTTATTGTCATTAAGGAAAGCTTCCTGGGCAATTCTCCATTTAGCGCCAACCGACCAGAAGTTACCCCATCTCTTGTTGCTGCCGAAAACAGAACTTCCGTCACGACGGAAAGAAGCGGAGAGATAATACCTGCTGTCGTAAGAATAGTTGGCACTTCCAAAATAAGAAGCAAGACGTGAAGATGACTCGTAGTATTCACAACCATTGTCAGAACCGGCAGTTGCCATATTTCTCATACCGTCGGCAGCAAATGGGAAATCAGTCTTTGAATAATAGTCGTAGCGGTATTCATAGCGCTGCATCTCCTGGGCAATCATAACGTCAAACACATTCTTTTCGGCGAAAGTGTAGTTCCAACCTATGAGATTGGTCCAGGTAAGAGTGCTTGATTTTGAATTATACTGCTGGCCAAGACCATTGTAGTCTATACCTTGTGGATTATATATAGCGCTCCAATAGTTATATTCACGCTGATCCATGATATTGACACCGAAATTGGTCTTCACATACAATCCGTAAGGAAGATTAAGCTGCAACCATGGATTTGCATTGATTGTCTGGTTAGTGACCTGATCAAGGTCGCCGAGCTTTGGATCCTGAAGAGCGAGAGGGTTGTAGTAATCTGCATTTTCATATTCAGTGCCGTCTGCAGTATAGACGGGATAGAACGGAGTCATTGTAGACATGGCGGCAGTCACCGGAGCCGACATTGCTCCGCCGGTTGACTGAGAGAACGAATTGTTCTTGTTATACGAATATTGGGCATTGATACCACCCGACAGCCACTGGTATTTAGTGTCGAGGTTAACTCTTCCGGAATAACGTTGGTTGTCGGAACCTACAATTATACCTTCAGTGTCAAGATAACCTAACGAGAAGTAATAGTGAGTGTCTCCAGAAGCTCCGGCAACCGAAGCATTGTATTCCTGATAATACGCATTTCGGCTGATGACATCCATCCAGTCTGTATCGGTTTTACCATCCCATTCAAAATAACTGTCTTTCAGATACCCGTAAGCGCTGTCGTAATCATAGGAAGTAGGATAACGGGCAACAAGACCCTTTGCAAAAAGATCCATTGACTGAGCTGCATTCGCAAATTTCATATTGTTGTTTGCGATTTTTGAGAAGCCCTGCTTTACATCGAGTGTCACATTCAGTTTTCCGGCCTTACCTTTCTTGGTATTGACGATGATCACACCATTGGCAGCACGTGAACCGTAGATTGCAGTGGCAGATGCATCCTTTAGCACTGTAATCGACTCGATATCGTTTGGATTATATGCCGCCATCGGGTCGAAATAGTTGTTTGAAGAGGAAGACATGCCATCATAGTCAGAATTCACCGGCATGCCATCGATCACGTAAAGAGGTTGGCTGCTGCTTGAAAGCGAACCCATGCCTCGAACGTAGATTGAACCATATTGACCGGGCATGGAGGTGGAGTTGTTGTATTGGATACCTGTCACGTTTCCTTCGAGCGACTTGACAAAGTTGGCATCATTCTTTTTGTCAACCACATCTCCTTCGAGCACTGAAGCGGCACCTGTGAATGCTGCGCGAGTCGACACCCCGTATCCTACAACCACCAGTTCATCAAGGTTGTTGGTGGAATTGAACAGGGTTACAGTCACATTGTCGGACACAGGAACCTCCTTAGACTCCATGCCAATGTAAGAAACAACAAGGGTCTTGGCATTCGCGGGCACATTCTTGAGGGTAAACTTTCCGTCAAGGTCAGTTGCCGTACCAATAGAACTACCTTTCACCATAACAGATGCACCTATTATGGGAAGGTTGTCTTCTCCCGAAAAGACTTGTCCGGTGACCGTGCGCTGTGCAAACGCCGACATCACCATGAGAGTCATAATCGCCATTAGTGAAAGCAATCTTTTCATCTTAGATAATTTTTGTGAAACAATATGATTTTGTTTCTATTTCCGGTAAAAAGTATTGGTTTGCAGCCGTTACATAAT
>CAYQXG010000048.1:0-23652 GCA_964421525.1 uncultured Sangeribacter sp.
ATAATTCCAAACTCATAAGGGAAAGAGATTCTCCGGAGGAAATTACCCAAAGCCTTCGCTGGCTTGGGCGCTTTTCGACCTTTGGCTCAGTCACATAGCCCGCTATGCTCCCGAGCCTGCATGCCGAAAATCATCCCAACCCAGCTTCCCCGGGGTCTCTCAAATCTTATGAGACGGGGTCTAAGTAGCTAATAATAATTAAACGATAATTAGTGAAAGCAAATTTAGTAAAAAATCTTCAACAAATCAGCCTCACCAATGTTAAAATAATAAAAAAATATTCGTATGATAAATTTTATATGGCTAATATTTGGAGTGGCGCTGATAATATTCGCTGCAAACTGGCTTACAGACGGAGCTGCATCAATAGCACGTAAATGGGGCATAAGTGACATGGTGGTAGGCCTGACTGTAGTTGCCTTCGGCACTTCAGCACCGGAACTCTCAATCAGTATTATCTCGGCGCTTCAAGGCAATGCACCGATGGCTGTAGGAAACGTTGTGGGTAGTAATATCTTCAATATTTTAGTGATAATTGGGGTAGTTGCCTTGATCAGACCTATTAAAGTTGAACCATCTGTAATGGTCAACGAGTTGGGACTTGTGATAATTTCTTCTATAGCGTTGCTTGCTATAGGATTCAGCGATATGTTGGGCAGTGGAGATATGAGGATTGTGACGAGACCGGAAGGAATTCTGCTCTTGCTGTTTTTTGCAATTTTTCTGCGCTATACCTTTGCACAGGCCAAGAATGCATCCGCATCAGACCCTACCGCAACCGAAGCCGGAAAAAGAAAGGAACTGCCGATTTGGAAATCAGTGTTAATGGTTATTGCCGGCCTTGCCGGCCTTGTATATGGTGGCGATAGATTTGTAGCCGGAGCTTCCGGTGTGGCTATGTCGCTTGGCATGAGTGAGGCAGTCGTGGGTCTGACAATAGTTGCAGCCGGCACTTCACTCCCAGAACTCGCCACCTCGATAGTAGCTGCCATCAAAGGAAACGCAGGTATTGCTATAGGCAATGTGATCGGTAGCAATATTTTCAATATCTTCCTCGTGTTGGGTCTCACAGCCACAATCACCCCCCTTCCTTTTGGAGGTGTGGGTCATTTTGATTTGGCTGTAATGATGTTGGCGTCGGTGCTTTTCTGGTTTTTCAGCTGGAAAATCGGGAAATGCACCATAACCCGTGTTGAAGGTGGTGTGCTGACAGCATTATATGTAGGTTATATAATATGGGAAGTCCTCAGTCTTTAAACTGAGGACTTCTGTTTCGTACCCAATATTGTTATACTTGGGGTGTGATAAGACGGTAGTTGCCCGAAAGCAGCATGAAAGAGAACAGCCGGAGTAATCCGTCGTAGTAAGCATCAAAATAGCCATCCTCGTAAGGTTCGTGCTTAGAATCCCACAATCTATGGGCAAAATCCTTGCTGTCAGGGTCTGTGGCTACAAGAGATGCAGCCCCGAGTGTGGAAACAAGACCTAAGGAATGGCGGAGTGCCTGATGCTCGCCTGCACGAAGCACTTGGTCCACTTGTGAGCCATCTGTCTTGTATTGGTCAACAAAGGTATCTATACCCTGGCTGCGGAAGAAAGACTGGATTTTGTCGGCATATTCACGCTGCCATTCGCCGTCGGCACCGCTCCATGCATAATCGATCGCTATGTTCATCGGCACTCGCCATGAATCAAAACGGAAATCATCGCCGACTATAAATCGGGTGCCACGTGGTTTTCCGTCATATCCGGTGTAATCGGGTGTCAATCCTGTTATAGGATTTACTGCATTATGAAGATACTCTCGGCTTTTCTCAGCACAAGATTTCCAGAAATTTGACCGTCCATCGTTTGCCCAGTCAGCCCATATTTCATAGAAGACAGGTATATGATAGGAGGGGTCGGTATAGGTGCTTCCCCAAGGGTCGGGAGTAAAAGTGATCAGCTTTTCTTCCACATTTATCAGAGGTGACACCCTGTCCATTCCCGTTTTTTGCATGGATTTGTCGAGAATATTCTGTGCCTCTGCAAGATAATTTATTCCTGTTTCGTTACCCCAGCGGTTGGATGCAAGAATAAGGGAGGTAATGAAATAAAGCTCACCATCTGAAGCGGATCCTTGGGAATTGCGGGTTCCGTCAGTTTTGCAGCTCCAAGCAAAATATCCATCGTTAGGTCCATCATGATGCTGCATGTATTTTTTTGTCCAACGCCAAAGACGATCGAAAATGTCTTTTTTATCAAGCTGCACAGCAATCATCATACCGTAAGACATACCTTCGGTGCGGGCATCGTGATTTTTGATGTCGCTAATATATGCGGTGGAATCACTGTCTTCGAAATATACCTTATCAGGACCATAGAACACCCCTTCGAAAATCTCATTGAGTTTATCTGAAATCTGCTTATCGGAGTATCCAAGATCCTTAAAATAATTACGATACAGCCCGGTTGATGCGGCTCCTTGCTCCCAAGGGAGTGCATCGAACCCAATCCAGTCAACTTCAGTACGGGAGCCTTTGACTAAAGAGATTTTTAAATCGGCTATGCCCGTAGGGGAATAGGCTACGGGAGCACTCACAGTCTGCCAGTTATTTGATGGGGAGACTTTTACTTGTGCTATCAATTTTCCGGATGCTTCGCTTATGTTGATTGTACATCCCTTGCGGCTAAGTGCGCGGACACTGACCTCCTTAACCGGTTTATTACCAAAATCGACCCGATCGTAACGGACCCATGCACCATTCTTTGAGAAATCAACTGTCCACCCCTCAAAAGTGTTTTCCGGGTTAAGAAATTTCAATGTTACATTTTTGGGACTTATTGCGCTATATCTGTCTATCTGAATTCGCTTGCGGGCATCACTTACTCCAACGCCACGGAGAGTTGGGGTTACCTTGTTGATTGTACCGTCAGCATTGAAACTTAAGGTATCGATACGTGCCGAGCGGCGCTTATCCATATCGGGGGAATAGTCGTTATGATGATAAAATAGATACCACTGTCCGTCTTTTTCAACGAGTGAATGATGATTAGTCCAGCAACCTGTAGGAGATTCATCCATTATCACACCCTCAAACTCAAATGGTCCGAATGGATTGTCTGCCATTGCATACGCGAGAGTCTCGGTAACGTCTCTTACCCATGGAAAAGTAAGATAATACTTGCCATTGCGCTTGAAAGCAAAGGGTCCCTCCTTGAATCCTTCCGGAAGGCCTTCTATTCTCTTCGGTTGCCCATCAAGTTCAAACATATTATCTTTGAGCTGGGCTACGGAAATGCCCATGCCACTCCAATAGATATAAGCTTTTCCATCATCATCCACAAGTACACAGGGATCGATTCCCAAAACTCCTTTTATAGGACGAGGCATCGCCATGAAGGGTCCCTCCGGAGATTCGGCGATAGCCACACCAATGCCGAACCCACGTTCCATATCTTTTGGTGAAGCCGGGAAATAGAAGTAGTAGCGTCCGTCTTTCTCAACACAATCCGGAGCCCACATAGCGTAGGAATCGGGTTTCACCCAGGGTATCTTGTTCTGTGTCAGAATTACACCGTGATCTGTCCAATCAACGAGATTGTCTGAGGAAAACACATGATAATCAGCCATGCAAAACCAGTCTTTTAAGCTTTCTACAGGACTGACGATATCATGCGAGGGATAAAGATACATTTTCCCATTGAATACCCTCGCTGTCGGATCAGCCGTGAATTGGTCGTGGATTATGGGGTTCTGAGCCATGAGCAGGGTGCTCATGGCCAAGAAACTAAATGTTGAAAATTTTCTCATTTTGTTTGAATTAACGTTTTCTGAAGTTCCACTTGGAGTTATCGCTTGAAAAGTCAAACTTGCCGAGTGAAGGAGTGCTGTCGGCTATTGATATAAGAGCGAGTTCCTCGTCGCATCCAGGCACAACCTTTGGCATGATACGGTAGGTGCCGTCAATAAGTTGTTCGATTCTCCAAAGTTGCTCATCGGCACCTGTGAACTGTGGCACTGTGGTCACTTCCTTATCTGCGGTTGCGGCAAGAGCACGCTCAGTTCCTGCAATTGTAATCTTATAATAGGGAGCACCAAGATATCCTCCGGCATCAGGTACCGCTGTCACAGTCCACTTCTGATGAGGACGGAACATATAATCACCTATGCGGACATCTATGTTTCCCTCGGGCCATGTGTCGATCACTTCTTCCAAAGTCTGGTCGGCAATAGGTTTTACCGGTTCTTTCTGAGGTTCCCAGAAACGGAAAAGTCCTCCTTGCATACGAACGAAATCCACCGCAAGTTCAAGACCATAGCCACGGCGCTCAGATTCAATTTCATAGGTATCTTCCACAAATGGATCGCCAGCCACCGGCCAGTCGTTTTTCCAAAGGAGAGGCAGAATTGCGAGCACGCTTCTTCCTCCCATATCAAAATCGGCTTCAAAATGACAAGACATCTTTTCAACTCCATCGTCTTCAATATATCGGCCGAAATGACCTGCACCGGTACGGCGGTTACCTGATGAGGCCACCATTTTTCCACCTCCTTCGAGCATGTCGCGACCCATATTGTCGAGATAGGGCCCTTCGACATTTCGCGAACGGCCAACCACGATGTTATAAGTTGAGTTAGGACCGTCGCAGCAGGTGCCATGAGTTCCAAGCAGATAATACCAGCCGTTTCTATAAAGCAGATCGGTTGCCTCGCAGTCGATGGCGATATTAATAGGCTCGTTGCCCTCTTTTCTTGCACCGGTTTCCGGGTCGAGTTCCACAAGGCGTATAAACCCGAAGTAAGTTCCATAAGAACACCAGAGCCGTCCCGTCACGGGATCAAGAAGCAACCCCGGATCTATTGCGTCGCAATCTTCATTATCTTCAGAGTAGGCCACTTCTATCGGTTCAGTGAATTCAAAATCCGGAGAATTAGGGTCGAGGGTCTTGTTCCACATGGTCAGGACTTTTCCGCTGTGTCCACCTCCAAGACCGCCACCGGTTGCACTGTAGGCTATGAGATAGCGGTCTCCGATTTTAATAGCGTCAGGAGCAGCTCCACGTCCGGGACGAACGCCTCCTCCATGCCAGTGATAGCCATCTTCTGAAATCAGACCACCTCCGCCTGTTCCAAACGTATAGTATTTTCCGTCACATTTCATTATAGTGGATGGATCGTGGATATAGGGTTCACCAACTTGAGCCGATACCAAACCGGTTGCCGCCAGAGATAGAGAGAGGGTGAGGTATAGTTTATTATTAAAATTCATGGTAATTATAGATTGCTGATAGTGAAATTAGTTACAGGTGTTCCATCTTCATGAAGGAATCGAAGGCAGAAATCGCTCATTCCGGGTCCGTTTATAATGGCTCCTCTGATAATATTTCGTCCTTTTTTCAAGGTGAGACGTCGAGACATGCAATCGTCCATCACCATACGGCGGTCGCCTGATAGCAATACAGCTTCCTCTCCGTTGAGCCACCACATTGATGCGGAATTAGAGCCGACAGACATTCTTACGTCCGGAATATCCTCTTCGCAATCTATAGCAGTTACGACCCAGAACAGCACTCCATAATAAGGTTTTTCAAGTCCGGTGGCAAATCTAAAAAGTTTGACATTGAATAGTTGACTGTCAAGAGAATGCCACTTTAAGGTCTGCTTGCCAACTTTTTCTTTTTTCCCATCTTTGGGAAAGATTGTGAATTGGTTGGGGAAATACTCCGTATTGAAAGCATCACGCAGATAGCTGTCTGTGAAAACTGTATTACTGCGGTTGGGCTTCTCTATAGGTTCAAGGATAAGCCAGCGTCCTACGAAACCGTCTGCATTGGGTGAAGCTACCGGTGATGTTGGAGATGTGAAATATGGATCCAAGGTGCTTGAATCACCTTTTGGGGTTGCTGATGCATAAAATGTGCCGATGCTGCAAGTCAGAGCCGTGCACACTATGCCCCGCATGAGAAGTTTTTTTGTTTGAATCATGTATCTAAATTTAAGGTAAAAAAATCTGAAACAAATTGCTATGATGCAAAGTTAACATTTTTTTTTGTGATTCCCAAAAAATGTTGTCATATAGCTGTGGCCAAAAATCAATCCAACCCCGTGCTTGCAGTGTCTTAGTAAATTAGTTTAAAAAACTTCAATAATAAAAGTGAATTAAGACCCCTGGACCTCATAAAATCTTTATGAGGCGTGGTCTAAATCACAAAAAATCTTATAATGTTTGTATAATTTATGAATTTTGATTAATTTTGTGGAATAGTATGCAAACAACTTATTCATAAATGAAGATACTTATTGCAGATGCTGGCTCTACAAAGACAGATTGGGTTAAACTGACACGTAATGAATCTTCTGAGGTTCATGAGGAGTCCTATACAGGAATAGGTATAAGTCCGCTTCATAATGATGCTGATGCAATTGAAGAGGAATTGCGCCTTGTAAGGGCAGCTCTTGGTGAGACTTATGAAATTATAAGATTTTTTGGAGCTGGCATAGGAACTCCATTACGGGCAATGAAGATGGAGACCATGCTCTCTGAGATATTCAACTGTCCTGATATAAAAGCCAACAGTGACATGGCTGGGGCTGCCATGGCCGTGCTTGGCCAAAAACCTGGAATTGCGTGCATCATGGGAACGGGAAGCAATTCCTGCCACTATGATGGTAAGATAATTGACAGACCTACAGCATCACTCGGTTATATTCTTGATGACGAAGGGGGAGGAGTTGCATATTCCAAGCGCCTTCTCAGTGACATATTCAAGAAAATTGCCCCTGAAGAAATCATCAGTAAGTTTGATGAAAAATATGGTCTGTCGGTTGCTGATGTCACAGAGAATCTCTATCAGAAACCCTCTCCTAACCGTTGGATAGCAGGATTCATGCCATTTTTGGTAGAAAATATGTCTGTTCCTTACATTTCGGATCTGATTGCCTCTCAGACAGAGCGCTTCTTCGACAGGGAGTTTGCTCCCTATCCCGAAGAGGAGCTGAAAAACGAGGGTATTGGTTTTGTCGGTTCGATAGCGGAAATTCTTTCTCCATATATCAAAAATGAAATGGATAAAAGAGGCTGGAGACTTCGCAATATCATAAGTAAACCTATGGATAATCTTGTCAAGATTGCAGTTGAAGTTGTTTAACCTAAATTTTAATAAGAGAGTAGGACAGTTCGGCTGAGATGCTGATTAATGAGAAAACGCTTATTAGTTCATCTATTCATTGTGAATCTTTTAAGTTATTAATAGTTTATACAAATATATTTATAAGGTATTTAATTTGAATTTGGGAAAATATGATAATTAAGGAATTAAAGATAATGACACTTGGTGTGTTCCTTTTAGGTGGAGCCGCTGTCACTTGTGCACAGGAGATTAGCGATTCTACCGTTTTGAGTGATCATGGTGTCATGTATATGGATCCTCTGTTTGAATATCCGATTGCACCGGAGAATCTTACAGAATTCAGGGAAAAATGCGACTGGCTTGCAGAAAATTTCTGGAATCCATTGGACGTTAAGGCAAAAGAGGCTGTTGATCAAACGAAACTCAACCATGCTTTTCAAGTGTATGCCACCACCGGCCAGTATGCTGCTAAAGAAAAGGTGACATCTGCAGTGGATAAGCTGATGAAGAGCTTACAGAAGAATCCAATGTTACTCTATCAGATGACTAAAGCAGCAGAAGAAAATATCTATGGCCCAAGGGCTGAGATTTGGATAGACGAGCTCTATTCTCAGATACTAACTGCAGCTTTATCCAACAAGAAATTCCCGAAGACTAAACGGGCAAGATATGAACTTCAGCTCAAACAGCTTAACGGTTCAACAGTTGGTAAGCAGCCGACTGAATTTTCCTTTGTCAGAGCTAATGGGGAGCCCGCCAAATACTTTCCTATGGCAACACCTACCATTATTATTTTCGGAGACCCGGATTGCGATGAGTGCCGCATGGGGAAATTGAGAATGCAGTCAAATGTCGCTTTTAGTAAGGCTGTGGCTGATGGTAGGTTGAATGTTCTCTTCATAATACCCGATCCAGAAGATGGATGGCAGGCAAAAGTAGCTGATTTTCCTAAGAATTGGACTGTTGGAGCATCAGATACTGTATCAGAGCTTTACGACATGCGCGAGATTCCGGAAGTATATTTGATTGGTTCCGATGGAAACATCGTTGAGAAACATGTCAGCGTGATTAAAGCGATGAACACCGCGCTGTCTCTCCTCGAGAAATAAAAAACTAATTAGAGAATAAGATAATGTACAGAAAGAAAGTTCTCGGTCTTCCAAAAAAGATATATGTAACGACTACAGGCTATAGTTACACGCATCTCGGCAGACTTTTTCTGCGGCTCTTTGTAGGAATCATGCTTATGCAGTTCGGCATCAGACAGATTGGGGATATAGAATTTCTTAGGACAACATTCCCCAGTGTGTTCGGTCTTGGCTCAGAGGCTTCGCTGTGGACAATGATTGTCATAGAAATAGGATGTAGCCTGTTTATAATGGCAGGGTTCCTTACCAGAATCATGATATTGCCGCCTTTCACAGCCATGGTGATAGCGGAATATCATCTTCTCCATAATATGGCTACAACTGCTTCCTATCAGCTGAGCTGGGAGCAACCGGGTTATCTTCCCATTATGTTTTTGGGAATCTATTTCTTTCTCATATTGGTTGGGCCGGGTAAGATTTCGGTTGATTATTTCCTGTCGTTGCATCTGCTTCACTCTTCAGATCATAGTGAAGATGAGCTTGAGGAAGTTTAACAATTCACACTTATAATTTATAATCCACAATTGAGTTGAAGATAGCTGTATTAATATCCGGAGGAGTGGACAGTGCCGTGACTGTTGACAGGCTTTATCGTCAGGGTCATGATCTGCATCTGTTTTATATTCGTATCGGTACTGACAATGGCGAAGGTCAATGCACAGCAGAAGAAGACATTGAGATGTGCACTTTGATTTCTAAAAAATATAACCTTCCTTTCAAGGTCGTTTCTCTTCATGATGAGTATTGGCAATATGTGATGCAATATGCATTACGCACCGTAAAGGAAGGTCTTACGCCGCATCCCGATATGATGTGCAACAAGATAATAAAATTTGGCTTTTTTGAAGATCGTTGGGGTAAGGATTTTGATAAGACAGCTACCGGCCATTATGCCAAGGTTGTGGAAAAGGATGGTAGATTCTGGCTCGCGACTGCTCCTGATGCAATCAAAGATCAGACTGATTTTCTCGCTCAAATAAGTTATGAGCAGTTGAGTCATATTTTGTTTCCACTTGGCGACATGACAAAGGAGGAAGTTCGGGAAGCGGCTAAAGAGGCAAATCTCCCCAATGCAACAAGAAAAGATAGCCAGGGGATATGTTTTCTTGGAAAAATTGACTATAGCGATTTCCTTGAGCGTCAGCTCGGTACAAGGAAAGGTCCTGTAATTGAGATAGAGACCGGGAAAAAAATCGGTGAGCACAAAGGATACTGGTTCTATACAATTGGGCAGCGAAAGGGGTTGGGCCTTGGAGGTGGACCATGGTTTGTTGTAAGGAAAAACATTCGCGACAATGTCGTGTATGTCAGTCATGGCTATGACACGAAACTTCAGTATGGAAAGATGATCTATATGGATGAGATGCATTGGATAACACTCAATCCATTTGATTCTGAAGAATTTGAGAAGGATCATGATAGACTTAGAGTTACATTTAAGACACGTCATACTCCTGAGTTTTCAGATGGAACACTTAGTTTGACTGATGACGGTCGTTATCTGCTTGAATCGGACTCTGATATACAAGGCATAGCACCTGGACAGTATACGATAATCTATACCCCCGACCGGAAGATATGTCTTGGATCAGGAATGATCAGCAGACCATGAACTTAAGTTGTTTAACTTTACTTTGAATCCGTAAAATAGTCTAAACAACCTTATTTTAAAGATAACATCTGTTTTTTATTTTAGAAAAAATATAAAAGTTAAGATGAATAATGATTTGATACGGCTCGATATAGTCGGAATCACATACACTCAGGTAGAAACCGGTATGTATGCCTTGGTTTTGGAAGATGAAGAAAAGATCAGGCGACTGCCGATCATCATAGGCTATTCTGAAGCGCAGTCGATTGAATGTCTGCTTCAGCAGATAAAGACTCCACGCCCGCTTACTCATCAGCTCACTTCTGATATACTCAATTCATTCGAAATACGAATAGAATCTGTCGTGATAAAATACCTTGATAATGGCATATTTACCGCGGATATCACGCTGAGAAAAGGATCTGAAACACATGTTCTTGATGCAAGATCGAGCGATGCCATAGCTCTCGCCATGCGCGCAGGCACACCTATACATACTACAAGGGAGGTTATGGAAAAATGCGGCATTGAGAAAGACTCATTTACGTCAAGAAACCTGCACATGGCGCCACGTCAGTCGATACCTGAACGCCAAGCTATAGAAAGGGTCCTGAATCCTGTAGTGTCTCCTTATGAAGATGAAACAGATGAAGTCCTCATAAAGCTTATGGATAAGGCTGTGGAGGAAGAGGATTATGAGAAAGCAGGTGAGATCAAGATGGAACTTGAGCGTAGAAATAAGGCTTGATTGGTGGAAAAAGCATTAAATGTTAAAGCGAAAAGAACTATATATGAGCAGAAAAAACGAACGCATAGAAAATTTGATAGAAATTATCAAGAATAATAATGTAGGTAGTCAGGAAGAACTGCTTAAGATGCTTTCAGAGCGAGGCATATATGTGACACAAGCTACTTTATCACGCGATCTCAAGATGCTTAAAACTACAAAAGTTCCTCTTGAGCATGGTGATTATGCTTATATGCTTCCTGATGCATCTACTGCAAAATTGGCTGCAGGAAGTAGAAGAACCACAGACTATTCTCGCCAAGGGGGGCAAGGTTTTATTTCTCTTGAATTTTCAGGAAATTTAGGGGTTATGCTGACAAGGAATGGGTATGCTTCAGGTATTGCTTATGACATCGATATGCTTAATGCTCCCGAAATTGCCGGTACAATCTCAGGGGCGAATACAGTTTTGGTGGTACTGAGGGAAGGAGTGTCACATGAGAGGGCATCTGAAGTGCTGTCGATGATCTTACCTTTAAAATGAGAGTGCGATGATACGTGTAGGAATCGCCGGTGCCGACACGGCAATGGCAGGAGAACTGATCAGAATCCTTGTAAATCATCCTGATGTGGAGTTGACAAGTGCTTTTGCTCCTGGAAAGGTTGGACGAAAAGTTTCGTCCGTTCATCATGGACTTGCAGGGGAATGTGATCTTGAATTTTCACCCGACATCAATCCTCAGCAGCTCGACGTGATATTCATTGATGCACATTCTGATGTTGCCGACCGTTTTCGTATGAATACAGACCGATGGCCTGATCTTAGGATTATAGATATGTCTCATTGTCCGTCGCTTGATTTTGAATCACTTGAAATGGCTTATGGTCTGCCCGAAATAAATCGCAAGCAGCTTGTAAGAGGCTGCAAGAGGGCTGTTGTGCCTCGCTCCGTGGCAACAGCGGCCTTGATTGGTCTTTATCCATTTGCGCGTAATCTGCTGCTCAAGGGAGATATAACTGTGCAATATGCCTGTCCCAAGGATATTGACACAGAAGAAAAAGCAGACATGGCGCGACAGGAGATCTTACACGTGCTGAGAAAGACCCAAAACTCATTTAGTGGAGATATCATCCTTCACCATCTTGATGAGACTGTATCTGAAAGAGGCCTGAAGGTTGTAGTGGAACTTCCATGCTCGCTCGATATAAATGAGGTGTTCAAAATATATTCTGAAATCTATGATGATCACAATTTCACATTCATGATAGGCAGTATAATGCCGGGATATGAGGTTGAGGGAACTCAGAAGACACTTGTGACGCTTCAGAAGCAGACTCCGGATTGTCTGACGGTTACAGTAGTGGCAGACTGCAGGATGAGAGGTGGGGCTGGCGATGCTGTTCACATAATGAATCTTCTGTTTGGGCTTCACGAACGTACAGGTCTCTATCTTAAGGTGCATAAGTTCTAAAGAAAGAAGAGTTGTGAAATTTGAATTATAAATTATTTTTGGATAAGTGGCAGGTCTGATTTAATTTGTATAGTCAATGCCGGCGAATTTTTTTGTTTGTCGGTGGTGAAATTAAATTTGAAATGCTGCTTGACTATTGGATTATGAGTGTCAATAAAGTTATTCTTATAGGAAATGTAGGTGGTGATCCAGATATGAGATACCCGGAGAAAGATTTTGCAGTTGCTTATTTTTCTTTGGCTACTAATGAACTGCGTGGTGATAATGAGGTGACGGAATGGCACAATATCGTCATGACAGGCGAAAAGGCTCGCTATGCCGAACGATACATAAGAAAGGGGATGAAACTCTATGTTGAGGGACAACTGAGGACAAGACAATATACAGATAAATTCAACATTGCTCGAAAGCGCACAGAGATCTACGTGCAGATGTTTGAAATATTAGGAAGACCTCAGCAGTGATTATAGTTTCCTGTTCCCGATTTCAGTGATTTGTTGAGGTTTAGGGGCTACATAATGAATAAAAATGATTATCAAATAATTTAAGATGAGGAAGTGGAGAATTGAAGACTCGAGCGAACTTTATAATGTTCCGGGGTGGGGATTAAGTTATTTCAGTATAAATCAGGATGGACATGTTCAGGTCACTCCAAAGGAAGGGTATGCCCCTGTGGATATCCGGCAGGTTCTCGACGAATTGAAGCTTCGCGACATATCGGCTCCGATGCTTCTGAGATTTCCGGATATTCTTGACGACAGAATCAGAAAGATCACCAGCTGTTTCAAAACAGCAAGCAAGGAATATAAGTTTGAGGGTGAGAGCTATCTGGTGTATCCCATAAAGGTCAATCAGATGCGCCAGGTTGTAGAAGAGATTGTGAGCCATGGCAATAAATACAATATTGGATTGGAAGCCGGGTCAAAACCGGAATTGCATGCTGTGCTTGCAGTCAATACTCATGAAAATTCTCTTGTTGTATGCAACGGATATAAGGATGAGGATTATGTAGAACTTGCACTCCTTGCCCAGAAGATGGGACGGAGGATATATCTCGTGGTTGAAAAACTGAATGAGTTGAAACTCATAATGAAGGTTGCCAAACGTCTGAAAGTTGACCCGAATATAGGTATTCGCATCAAGCTTACTTCTGCCGGTAGTGGCAAGTGGGAGGAATCCGGTGGTGATGTCAGCAAGTTTGGACTAAACTCCAGCGAGTTGCTTGATGCTCTTGAGTTTTTGGAGAAGAACAAGATGAAAGGCTGCCTTAAGCTTATCCATTTCCACATAGGCAGCCAGATAACTAAGATCAGAAGAATCAAGAATGCTCTCAGAGAGGCAATGCAGTTCTATGTTCAGCTTTCTAAGTCTGGTTTCAATATAGATTTTGTTGATATTGGTGGAGGTCTGGGTGTCGATTATGACGGCACTCGCTCATCTTCCGGCGAGAACTCAATGAATTATTCTATTCAGGAATATGCCAATGATGCAGTGTCCGCTCTCGTTGACGTTTGTACAAAAAACGGACTTCGCCAGCCGAATATTATCACGGAATCCGGGCGTTCAATGACTGCGCATCATTCAGTTCTTATTATTGAGACGCTTGAGACGACGCAGCTTCCAATTTGGAACGATAATGACGAGCTTCCTGAAGGGGCGCATGAACTCACGCGGGAACTCTATAATATTTGGGATAAGATTGATTCCTCCAGAGTGTTTGAAGACTGGCATGATGCCCTTCAGATAAGGGAGGAGGCTCTTGAACTCTTCAGTCTCGGGCTTCTTGATCTTACTACAAGAGCTCAGATTGAGAAACTGTTCTGGAGTGTTGCTCGAGATGTCCATGATATCACAAGGAGCATGAAGCATCCACCGGAAGAACTTCGAAAGGTTGCGCGTATGCTTCCTGAAAAATATTTCTGCAATTTCTCGCTTTTCCAGTCTCTTCCTGACACATGGGCTATCGACCAGATGTTCCCGACCATGCCAATTAGCAGACTTGACGAAAAGCCTACGCATGAATGTACTATTCAAGATGTGACATGTGACTCTGATGGTAAGATCAACCGTTTTGTTGCTCCGCAAGGTGTGAGTCATTCTCTTCCGGTGCACCAGCTTAAATCGGGCGAGCCATATTACATTGGAATTTTCCTTGTAGGGGCTTATCAGGAAATTTTGGGAGACCTGCATAATCTTTTCGGCGACACTGCGGCAGTTCATATCACCTGTGATAAGGATGGATACGAGATTGAACAGGTGATCGACAGCGAACCGGTTGCCGATGTCCTCGACTATGTTGAGTATAATCCTAAGAAGCTTGTGCGTAATCTTGAATCATGGGTTTCCAAGTCAATGAAAGAAGGTAAGATTACGGCTGAGGAAGGACGTCAGTTCCTGAATATCTATAAGTCGGGGCTATATGGAAAAACTTATCTTGAAAGATACTGATGGGTCGTTATTTCATCAGGCTGGGATATAGAGGCGCACCCTTTCACGGCTGGCAAGTGCAGCCTAATGCTGTGAGTGTGCAGGAGCAGATTGAGAAATCTCTATCTATCGTGCTTCGTGCACCGATTGCTATTGTTGGTGCAGGACGGACCGATACCGGCGTCAATGCCAGGACTATGTTTGCCCATTTCGATTATGATGGTGATTTGCCCGAGAAAGGAAGATTACTTGTGTCTGTTAATCGACTTGTGGGTAAGGACATAGCTATTCACGACATTTTAAGAGTTGCCGACGATGCCCATGCTCGCTTTGATGCAATAGAGCGGACATATAAATATTTTGTTTCGTTTGATAAGACCCCTTTTTTCTATTCTCTATCTTGGCATTGTCCTCATGGGCTTGATATAGATAAGATGAATGATGCAGCTGAGCTTTTGCTCAATACTGAAGACTTTACTTCATTTGCGAAATTACATAGCGACGCGAAAACGAATATTTGCAAAGTTTCTATGGCACAATGGCAAATGGAAGGGGAGAGTATGGCAGTCTTTACCATTAGTGCCGACCGATTTCTTAGAAATATGGTCAGGGCTGTTGTAGGGACACTTGTGGATGTTGGTCGTGGCAAAATGACTTTTGATGAATTTAGGAAAGTGATTGAAAAAAAAGATAGATGCGCTGCCGGTCAGTCAATGCCGGGCGAGGCTCTGTTTCTTTGGGATATAAAATATGCCGATTCAATTTTTACTTGTTAAGATTGTTGTTTAATTGTTTAATCGTTTAGGGTTACTTGTTTAAGAGTTTGATTACCATGAGTGCGGAAGAAAGAATTTTGGAGCTTAGAAAAGAGCTCAACCGACATAATCATAACTATTATGTTCTTAATGCTCCAGAAATAAGCGATAAGGAGTTCGACATGCTTATGAAGGAACTTGAGGCTCTCGAAAAGGAGCATCCGGAATTCTTCGATGTTCTTTCTCCAACACAAAGGGTCGGTTCAGATCTTTCAAAAGGATTTGAACATGTCACTCATGAACGTCCTATGCTTTCTCTTGCCAATACTTATAGTATAGGAGAGGTTGATGAATGGTTTGATAGGGTAAAGAAGGGCCTTGAAGGGCAGGATTTTGAAATAACCGGGGAGATGAAGTATGATGGTACCTCCATCTCGCTCACCTATGAAGGGGGACGGCTTGTGAGGGCTGTGACCAGAGGCGACGGTACCCAGGGTGATGATGTCACGGCAAACGTGAAGACTATAAGGAGTATTCCTCTTGTGCTCCAGCCCGGTGACTGGCCTGAAAAATTTGAGATTAGAGGTGAGATACTGATGCCCTGGAAAGTATTCGACGAACTTAATAAGGAACGCGAATATAATGAAGAGCCTCTTTTTGCTAATCCTCGCAATGCGGCGAGTGGAACACTAAAGACTCAGGATCCCCGAGAGGTCGCCAAAAGGAAGCTTGATGCTATATTCTACTATCTCTTGTCTGATAATCTTCCTTTTGATACCCATTATGCCAACATGGAGGCGGCCCGGAAATGGGGATTCAAGGTTACCGCTGAGATGCGGATTCTTCGTTCGGAAGAAGATGTCAATGGCTACATCAATTATTGGGACTCCGCAAGAAAAGAACTTCCGGTTGCTACAGATGGTCTTGTGTTTAAAGTCAATTCATTGCGTCAGCAACTTAACTTGGGATATACTGCCAAGTCTCCGAGATGGGCAGTTGCATTCAAATTTAATCCGGAGAACGCCTGTACTAAACTTAGATTTGTGAGTTTTGAAACCGGACGTATGGGAATCGTGACTCCCGTTGCCAATCTCGACCCAGTGCTTTTGTCTGGAACAATTGTTAAGCGTGCCTCCCTTCATAATGCCGATATTATGAGGCAACTTGATATTCATGAGAATGATTGGCTTTATGTGGAGAAGGGTGGGGAGATTATTCCGAAGATTACCGGTGTTGACAAGAGTCGTCGGCAACCGGATGCTTTGCCAGTAGAGTTCGTGTCAAGGTGTCCTGAATGTGGTACTCCCTTGATAAAGAATGAAGGGGATGCTGCTTGGATTTGCCCTAACAAATACGGTTGCCGTCCTCAGATTACAGGTAGAATAGAGCATTTCTGTGCCCGTAGGATGATGAATATTGACGGTATAGGTGAGGAGACCGCAGAATTGCTTTATTCAAAGGGACTTGTAACAGTTCCTGCAGATCTATACAATCTTACTAAAGAACAACTGTCGATTCTTGAGAGGTTTGGTGATAAGAGTGCTGATAGGATTCTCACAGGACTTGAAGATTCCAAGAACGTGCCTTTTGAAAGAGTGGTTTATGCTCTTTCAATTCCAAATGTCGGTGAGACAACGTCTAAACGCTTGGCAAAGAGCGTGAAGAGCATGGAGCGGATGCAGGAGATGAGTGTTGAGGAGCTGCAGGCTATCCCTGATGTAGGTCCCATAGTGGCACAGGGGATATATGATTATCTCCGGGATCCGGTCAACATTGATAATATTTCACGTTTGAAGACTGCCGGACTTCAAATGCAGCTGAGTGATGAAATGATGATACCGGCCGGAGATGCTCTTGAAGGGAAGACAATCGTCATTTCGGGCACTTTTGCCCATCATAGCCGAGAGGAATATAAGGATCTCATTGAGGCTAACGGTGGTAAAAATGTAGGAAGTATCTCCAAAAAAACATCGTTTGTCCTGGCCGGCGAGAATATGGGACCTTCAAAATATGAGAAATGCCAGAAACTTGGAATCCCATTGGTTTCAGAGAATGAATTCCTTGAAATGATAGGAAAGTAAATTGGTTCGAAGAACCAATTTTTAAATTGTTTTATGGCAAAATATACCATCCTGCTATGTAAGTACGGAGTCAAGAGAACGTCGAAGGATCAGGAATAGCTTTAATGTGGTTCTATACTCTCCTCTTCACAAGACGACAAATATCATTAACAGTTTCGAGGAAAGCATGAGACTGCTGAATTGCTTTATGCAACATTTTTATTTAACAGTTATCACAAATCTTTTATATGTTGATAGTGCGGGAGTACCATTATCTGTAACTCGAAGAATAATATGTAAAATTGAATTTCCTGCGTCTTCAGGTATTTTGAAATTCATCTTTGATTCCTTAGCCTCAAGATTGATTCCCTTCGTGTATGTACTCGGTTCTTGATAGTAGATCCATTCGTATGACAACGCATTTTTATCTGGATCATAACTCTCGGAAGCATCAAATAGCAATGTCTGCCCAGGACTGGCCGACAAACAAATCATCTCCTTGGAGGTATCACCATTATATTTTATTACCGGATGATGGTTGGCTTCATTGTATTTTGAACAACATGACCATTGCATTCGAGCAGCAAAATCATTAAGTATATCGGTTCTCCATCTGTTGATTGCTCCACATCCTTCTTCAGAACTTGAAACCATATAGTAGGGATCATAGATTGTTTCGTCAAGTCCGTTTCTCTTTACCCAATCCATAGACCTTACATTTGCTACAGGACGTAAGTCAAAACGGCCACCCCAACCGCCCCAATCGACATGTTCCGGGAAATTAAGTCCATTTTCAAGAACATACATATATGAAGGGGAGTCTCCTTCAGATGCCCATATTCTATCAGGATAAACCGATCCCAGAACGCCTCTGTTCTGAACATTATCTTTGATCCAATTGTCATCTGGTCCCCATCCATATATTTCTTTGTTTCTTATATCCAATAAATCAGGGAAATTTGTTACTATCCAAGCACCAGCATCATCTTGCCCCAGCACATCGTAAACCCTTAATTTACTGACAAATTCAGCAACTTCGTCAGGCGATCTTGTAGCCTTTATTTTCCATAATGCCTGAGCGAGTGTGTTTAGTCCTGACCAAGCCGCTATCCACACAGGTCTTTCATCTAGCGAATCGACAACTTTAATAATATAATCAGAACCTGGTGTATCCATTCCTTCTCCAACACCTTTCATGCCGGCAATTCGTTGACCATATCTAAGTCTTTCCCTGATTTTTTCTTCTTTCGGAAAGCCGTTTGAATGAACAATCAGATTATTCCATGCTTTTCCATAAGCTGAAAGAACGTTATCAACCACCTTAATCTCATCCCCTTCATTAATAGGAACCCAAGCATGTTGAAATATTAGTCCTTCCAGTTCAACCTGGTCAAGAGATGTCAATAAATGCACTAACGATTCCTGATCGTCAGGATCTGAACCTCCAATATCTGTCGATACTATAAGTCTTGTTTGTCGGGCATTTCCAATCAGATTAAAGATTGTCAGACAAACTAAAAGAAACCAGTATTTCATAAGAATAACTTAATTATATAAGGCAGAATAATTTATCTCGCACAATCACATTTCCCCCAAAAAACGTTACCTGCTTCATAGAAAGAACAGATCCAATAAAACCTTTGTATTTAAGAGTATTCATATCAATTTGTCAATTATTTTGTTCCCATTGGCAGCAACTGTTTATCCGATGCAAATGTAACTAAAATTTAGTTGCAAATCAAATAAAAATCTTCAAAAGATGTGGAACTTGCATATATTAAAAAATTTGCTTTAATTTGTATCAGCAGGTAGTTACAACCTATTTTACTGCCGCATCATCTATAATCTATAAAATTTTTGAAAATATTTCTGAAATGTGGTTAGTTTTTTTTGAAGTGAGGAGTCTTCTTGGTGTATGACGACAAAAACTGACATAGAACAGCTATTCAAAGATCACTACCCGGCAATGTATCGCTTGGCAGTGTTGATTTTGCGGGATGAGGAAGTTGCAAGAGATATTGTGCACGATGTCTTTGAAACGATTCTCGTAAGGAACCTTAACACCGTTTCGGAAGCCTATCTCCTAAAAGCGGTTCGCAACCGATGTTTAAGCCATATCCGACACCTGTCTGTAAGGGCACGCGTTAAGGAAGTATATGCAATCGATGAGCGTGAGATAGGTGAGGATGATTGGCCTGATGACGATACAATCAGACAGATACGCAACACTATTGCCACAGATCTTAGCGAAGCTTGCCGAAGAGTGGTCAATCTGCGTTTTTCCGAAGGAATGAGCTACGAGGAGATATCCTACTCTCTTGGAATAAGCAAAATAGCTGTCTATAAGCATTTGCGTCATGCAATTGATGTATTACGCCAAAAACTCAATCAAAATGGATAAATTTGACAAATTGCTTGATGCAATGGAGCATCCCGACCTTTTGCCTGAATCGGAATTGGAAGCGTTGCTCCAGGACCCTGAAATCAAGGAAGTCCTTGAATTGCTCGACAAGACAAAGACCAGCCTGCATCCCATGTCAGATCCTGATGTGGAAGCAGAATGGAAAGCTTTTGAAACGAAACAGAAATCCAATGGTTTCCGCAAATTCAATCCTTTCTCGCGCAATGTTGCCGCCGGAATAGCAATAGCCATAGCTTCGCTTGCAGCAATGGCGGCGGTTGTAGGGGTTGGTATCAATTATAAAGGTAGGCATAATGATATGCCGAAGAAAATAGAAACCGTAGTTGCAGAGGAGATTCGTGTCAAGACTGATTCTGTAGATATGAAAAAAGAAATTATAGTATCAGAACCTAATATAATTATCTTCGAAAATGAACCATTTGAGTCTATCATCTCTCAAATCTCTGACTATTATGGTTATGAGGCGGATTTCATTAACAATGATTCTAAATCATTGCGCTTGTTCTTCCGTTGGAATCAAGCGTTGACCATAGAGGAAGTGGCTGAAAGTCTCAATAACTTCGAGCAAATTCATCTCTCAATAAAAGACAAAACAATAGCAATAGACTGACACCATGGCAAGAATAATAATGCTTTTATGCGCCATGACAGTCTTCGTCATGGCTCAAGCTGAGACATTCTCCTATCATTTCAGCTCGACCCTTTTACCCAAGGCACTTCAAAGAATCATGGTAGAACATCCGGATCTCGATATAAACTTCATTTATAATGAGCTGGAGAACTACCGGACAAGCGCTTCCGTCAAATCAGACAACGTCTATGATGCTCTGCGGCAGACAGTAGGAATGAATCCTGTTACAGTTGTCAAGTCAAAAAATACATATTATATTGAAGCGCTCCAGCATGGTAAGTATCTCTATACCGGACGTTTGATGGGAACCGACAATGAACCTGTGGCAGCAGCTACGATATTTCTTATGTCTCCTAATGATTCCACTGTTCTGACCTATGCTGTGGCTGACAATCAGGGAAGATTCACTATCCCTTGCGACCGTCGGGATGTCATTGCCAAGATTTCATGTGTGGGATATAAGACCAAGATCGAAAGATGCAAGTCATTCCGTTTAGGCACTATCATTATGGAAGAAAATACTTATCAGCTAAGTTCCCTGACAGTGAATGCTGATATTCAAAGCGAATATTCCGACAGAAGTGTGTTTCTTCCAACAAGCCGGCAGAAACAGCATGCCAATGGCGCGATAGACCTTTTAAATCAGATGGCTATCCCGATGATAAATGTTGATCCGGTGAACGGCTCTGTCTCAACCAATAACAAGAAAAAAGTAACAGTATTTATAAATATGTCTGAAGCCACGGAGCAGGATATGGAAGCTCTCAATCCGGAGGAGGTGAAGAGTGTGGAATATCTTGTTAATCCTATTGATCCGCGTTATCATAATTTACCTTATGTGGTGAATATCAACGTGAAAAAGATAGAATATGGAGGTTATGCAAAACTGCAAGCATCAGCCAATATCATAGCTGGCTCTGAAAGAGGACTTGCTTACACAAAGTTCAATTATAAACGTATGACTTATGACTTCTCCATATCGGACTATAATCTCGACTCCCGGCATGGCGGTTCGGATGGATCGGAGACATATATGCTGGCTGATGGCCCGCAGGTGACGCGGAAGACCGGACTTACCCGTTATCATATTAAGGACAATCAATCTATGGCGGCATTGCGCGCAAAATATGAAGATGATAATAAATCTATTGCAAACCGATTGACGTTCGTGTATGATTATCAGCCTGTTTCGGAAACAGCAGGGTCGATTTCCTTTTCCCCGGAAGTGGGACATGGTGACAGCTATTCCTCATTGATCAACCGAAAAGCAATTTTACCCAAATGGAAAGGAGAATATTACTTTGATTTTAACCATAATGTATCCTTAAGTTTGAATACTACTCTTAATTACTATCATGAAAACAGCGATTCCCGCTATAGATCCTTGAATACAGACATTGCAACTATTGCATGCGAGAACTTATGGGAAGGCGCCGTGCAGGCTCAGGTTAACAAGCAATTTAACGACAACCATGGATTGAGTTTCAGCACAATGTATCTCCAACTTCATGACAAGGTGAAGTATTCAGGTTCTTCTCCATCTATTCAGACTTTCAGTGACATTGTAACTATTGGACTTTTGACATACAGGATACATACTAAAAAATTATATGGTCAATTATCGATAGCGGGCGCAGGCGAATGGAATCATATTGATGGCCAGTCCACTAAAGACATTGTGCCGGCAGGGTATTTGAGTCTCCAGTATGCGTTTGATCGTTCAAAATCATTGCTATTCAGTGCAAACTATGCAACTAACACTACTGAATTAAGCACAAAAGGTGGAAATATCATTCAAAGCAATGAATTTCTATATCTCACAGGCAATCCCCGCTTGAAAAACTCAAGGCATTTCACCAGTGACCTCTCTTTTAATTGGGCACCAATGAATGAGCTCTCGATGAGTGCGGATATTGGTTTTTTTGAAATATTCAAACGTCCTGTTGCTGTTTTTGTCCCTTATAAAGATGGCAACACTGTGCTGAGGACAGTTGAGAACAATGGTAATTATGCGTATGAGTATGCCGGGTTATCTTTCACTTCGAGACTTTTTAACAATTCACTTGTTGTCAGATTCAAGCCGCAGATATGGTTTTATCAGACCACAGGGGAGTATGAAGAACACAGAACGTCTTTCCACTATGAAGCCTCGGCTAATTATTATTTTGGAAAATTCTTTCTGTCAGCTGACTGCAATTCAGGAGAAGATATGTTGGTTCAGCAATCCATGATGGCTAATAGAATGAAAACCAAACTTACATTTTCAGCCTCAATCGGCTGGGGCAATGGGAAATGGACACTTCGTGCAACAGCACACAATCCATTCCGTAGATCATGGAGTGGCGATCAATCATGGCTCAATGGAAAATACTTCTCCTCAACGAAAACTGAATTTTCAAGAAAGTATCACCAATGGTTCAATTTTACCGCCACCTACACTTTCAACTACGGCAAGAAAATACGCAAGGGTGATGAGGTGTCGGCTGATTCAGGAGCTAATTCCGCGATTATGAAGTAAAGACTAAAGGATTCCGACGGAGCGGAAAAGAGATGCATAGTATTCAGCTTTCTTTTCTATCTTCATGGGATAGGCTCGGCTGGTGGAGGGCATTCTCCAAATACGCAGACCATCCGGAGATTCTACCATCTCACCCATCTTTGGAAGGCTGGAATGTGTCAATTCCGCTATTATAGAAGCGGCTTTCTCCCCGGTTGTCGCCAAAGTGCGGCAATCGGGAATTTTTTTCAGCAGATCATAGAGTGGGACAGGGGTCAGTATCTCGAGAAACTTGTCTGAGGCGTTTCCCTTTAGTCTTCTCACCTCTCTTGCTGTGTCGTGCATGGCAATGTGATGCTCAGCCATAAGCCGTCGGCAATCAGCCTCACGGAAACATTTTCGATCGGCATCATAAAGAGCATTCCTATCACCGAGAAAGAGCATCCCGCAAATTCTCCAATAGTCGTTGATAGGGTTAGGGTAATAGAAATTCATGCTCCATCGGTGCTCACCGGGAGGAAACGTGCCCATTATCAACACCCTTGCGCCCTCAGGAAGAAAAGGGGGAAAAGGATGTCGCTCAATTATCATGTTCTCGGAATTTTCCATGTTGATATGCATTATCTATCAGATATAACACTTATCGTTTAGTATAGTTGTTTCAGTATCACCAATTCCATAATCCCAAGTCAGGATAGTTAGGGCGCGATCTCCGAACGTGCCAAAATTCGCGAAGCCAAATTCCTCCTATTGCTAAGACCCCGTCTCATAAAGATTTTAAGAGCCCCGGGGCGGTTTTGGGCGAGTGA
>CAYQXG010000049.1:0-23369 GCA_964421525.1 uncultured Sangeribacter sp.
ACCCATTTAGTTAATCGCCCTCAAATCTGTCAAGTATTTTCAGGGAAAGTCAACTATAAACCGCGCCGTTAACTTTATTTAACAATACACTGTTCAATTTAGGCAGTCAAGTCGGGTAAATTTGCAAAAAAGAATCAATCCACTGATGGTGGAACAACAAATTTACTCAATTATGAATAGGACATACTCTCAGTCTCAATTATCAGGCACTCCAATTTATTCGTCACGCACAATTCGACGTGTACCTGTAGGTCGTAATCAATATCAGATCTGCTATGGCGACAAAATATCCGTGCGCATTGTCACCGGTGAAAACAAGGTGATGGAATACCAGACCCGCCAAGTTGCAGACATGACCGATCTTACAGGAGATCTGCGACGCCGAGCCAAAGATACAACCGGGCTTGCAGTAGTCTATATTCGCAACCACGACAGAGGCTGGACCCGTGAACACCGCATCATGCTTTATCCTCAACGTAAGTTTATATCACGTAGAAGAAAGGATACTGCCCAGACGATAATGTCTTTTCCTTATGAATTATGTTGAATCAAGATATACTCATTAAGATTACATCTTATAAAATTTGAGAGACCCATAGGGCCTCTCAAAAAAATTTTGATTTGGTATCTAAGGATTGTATAGATCCTTATTGTAAAAATCAAGGATATCGTAGGTAGCCTTGAGCAATTGAGTTGCCTTACCATCCGGATTAATTCTCTGCGCAGCCAGATAGTCGTTGATAGCATCACTACGCTTGCCGAGAGCCCAATAAAGTCGTCCCCGTTCTATAAGAGACTCCTCATCCTCACTTTCTTTCGCCAGATGTTCAGACAATTGGTGCAACCTTGACAGGGCGTCATCCGAAACATTTATTTTTTCCATAGCAGGGGGTTAGTCAAGTGCACATTGGTGCGATTTTACGGTATGGCGGGTAAACACTGATGCAAGTGAATCAAACTTCTCCGTATTTTCACTTGTAAGAAACTCGGCATCGCCACCTTTCGAAAGACGACATTCCATCTCGGGATGCCTGCAAAGATAATCTTTAAGCGAGTCCGCCACGAGTCTTCCTTGCTCAAGAATCCTCACCCCGTCCGGAGCATAACGGCGTATCTTATTAATAAGAAGAGGATAATGCGTACACCCGAGCACAAATGTATCCACGTCCGGATCTTTCTGCAAAAGCTCATCAATATATTTTCTGACGAAATAATCAGCGCCATCATCTTCTGCCTCCGAATTCTCCACGATCGGCACCCAAAGCGGACAAGCCTGCTCAGTCACCTTCATTTCAGGAAAAATCTTGGTTGTCTCAATCATATATGAATGGCTTGCCACAGTCCCGGGCGTTCCCAACACCCCTATATGTCCGGTTTTAGACACCTGTCCGAGAATCTCAACCGTGGGGCGTATCACGCCCAACACTCTCCGTGTCGGATCAATATTGGGAAGATCTCTTTGCTGTATGGAGCGCAATGCCTTGGCGGAAGCGGTGTTGCACGCAAGTATGACGAGTGGGCAGCCACGGTTGAAGAGTTCCCTGACGGCCTCAAGCGTATAGCGATAGATCACCTCAAAACTCCGCGATCCGTAAGGTGCACGTGCATTGTCGCCGAGATAGAGATAATCATATTCAGGAAGAACATTCCTCAACTCGCGCAAAATTGTAAGGCCGCCATATCCCGAATCGAACACACCGATAGGTCCTAACGAAATGGCGGAAGCATTAGCCTCCGCCATATTGCATTTACTCTGAAAATTCATAGTGTTGGCCTCAACACATCAATTTGAATCTCACTTCAGCCCGAGTTTAGCCTTGATAGCAGGTGTCACATCTTCAACAGGATCGGCGCGATAAAGAGTAAGCGACGGATCATACATCTGAAGAAGAGAGAAGTTGCCTTCGCGACCTACACTCTCCACTGCCTGAAGCACCTTCTGCTGAATAGGACCCATCAGATCACTCTGCATCTTCTGAAGATCATTCATTGCAGCCTGTTGGAACTGATAAATCTTCTGCTGGTAGTCGCTGAGTTCGCGAGCTTTACGCTCCTTTATTGCCGGAAGCTCAGTATCGGGCATATTCTGATATTCTGTGACGAGGCGATTCATTTCTTCCTCAAGCTTTTTTTGTTCAGCTTCATATTTATCGCTAACTTCCTTGAGCTGATTCTGGGCAGAAGTCCACTCAGGCATAACTTGAACGATTGAGTTAAAGTCTACAAGACCGATCTTGAGTGTCTGAGCAGACAGGAGCATCGGGCAAATCAGCGCGATAGCCAAAAGTACTTTCTTGATCATTTTTCTGTTTTGTTTTTATTTGTTATTGTTTATTATTTCTTATTTTGAATATCCAAGCTTAGCAAGAACCTCATTGCTGACATCTATCTTCGGAGATGCAAACACAATGCTCTGTGACGACGCTCTATCAAATATTACTTGATATCCCTTTTCCTCACTTACAGCCTTAACAGCATTATATACGTCTTCTTGAATTGGCTTCATGAGGCTCTGACGCTTTTTGAAAAGCTCTCCTTCAGGTCCGAAATATTTATAACGAAGGTCAGTAACTTCCTTCTCTTTTGCTACAATTTCCTCCTCACGTGCCTTCTTTTGGTCGTCGGTCAGGAATACCATCTCTGATTGATAATTCTTATACATGGTCTCAGCTTCCTTCGAAAGCTCAGTCACCTCACGTTCCCACCGCTGAGACACCTGATTGAGCTGTTCGTTTGCCATCTCATAGCTCGGGACATTACGGAGGATATAGTCCATATCTACAAGAGCAAATTTCTGTGCATAAGCCCCTATAGAAGCTATAAGGGCAATGGCAATTGAAAATATAAGTTTTTTCATGTTTTCTTATTTTAAGTTAATACTATCTTAGAGACAATATAAAGCCGCTAAAGTTTAACATCTCTCATAGCCATCAGAATTCCTGACCAAGCACGAAGTGCAGGTTGCCGCCACCTCGTTTGCCCCACACCTTGTCGAAGCCATAGCCCCAGTCAATACCAAGGAATCCGAGCATTGATAGATAAAGGCGAACACCGACACCTGCGGAGCGCTTTAGATTGAACGGAGCAAAATCCTTGATATCTGTCCAGGCATTACCCGCCTCAGCGAATGCAAGGGCATAGATTGTGGTGTTTGGCTGTAGCATGAATGGGAAACGAAGCTCAAATGTATATTTTGCATACGCATACGCTTCATAACGATACGGTGTGAACTGACCGTTCTCATAACCTCGCATACCCACAGTCTCTGTAGCATAGGTGTAGTTTCCGGTCATACCGTCGCCACCGAAATAGAATGTCTCGAAAGGAGACTTCACATATTTATTATAGGAACCAAGAAGCGCAAAGTCTGCCCGGGTCATCATCACAAGAGTCCAGTTACCTTCAGGATCAGACAATGGAGTGAAGGTCTTGGCATTGAACTTGAGTTTATAATACTCAATCCATTTATAGAGCTCAGCCTGAGCCTTGATATTTTGCTTTGTGACAGCATCATAAGCCAATTGTTTCCAATCATGCCCATGGCGGAGTTTTGTCCATGGCGGGGTCATGTTCAACTGAATCATGAAATTGGAACCACTGCGCGGATATATGGGATTGTCGACAGTATTGCGGCTCAATGTAAGTCCAAGCACAATTGAATTGGCAGAACCGGTGTTCATAAACCTGAGATATTCCCAATTCTTCAAGTAATACCAACGATATGCCAATGAAACCTGGAACTGGAAGAAATCATCGGGCCAAGACAATCGAGAACCATAAGCTGCCGTCACACCGGCAAGCTGGAGCACCTTATTTGGATCATAAGCATTCTGATAGGCGTATTGTCCGTAGTTTGAGCCATAGCTACCGCCATAATAATAGCTACTGTAGTTATAGATGCTGTTGTAGTAGTTCTGGGTATAGAAACGGCTGTTTACACCTGTTGAACGGCTGTAGTCAAGAGAGAAAGAGAACGAGTTCGGACGCTTTCCACCGAGCCAGGGATCAAAGAAGCTGATATTATAGCTCTGATAATATTTAGCATTTGTTTGCGCAGATATAGAGAATGTCTGTCCGTCACCGCGAGGTATTATACCTCGGTAACTCTGCGGATTGAAGAGATTCTTTATTGAGAAGTTGGAGAATGACAATGCCACCTGACCGGTCACACCCGTCTGTCCCCAGCCAAGTGAGAGCTGCACCTTATCGTTAGCCTTCTGTTCGAGATCAAATATAATGTCAACTGTGCCGTCGGCATCATTCGGCATGGGATTTACACCCATAGTCTCAGGATCGAAGTGTCCGGAGGCAGCAATTTCACGTGCCGAGTTCATAAGCTCACGCTTAGAAAATAGGTCGCCCGGTTTTACACGCAGTTCTCGCCTGATTACCTTTTCATAGAGCTGGTCGTTACCATTGATGACAACTTTATTGATTTTTGCAGGTTGACCTTCGTAAATACGCATCAGAAGAGATATGCTGTCGCCTGCAACCTGCTGCTCAATAGGAACAAGGTTGAAAAATAGATAACCATTATCAAGATAATAGTTTCCTACCGCATCATCATCTTCCGAAGTACGTTTATTCAGTCGCTTCTGGTTGTAGACATCACCGGGATACATACCAAGCACTTGATTTAGGAAATCGGAAGAATAGATAGTATTGCCAACCCAATTAATATCCTTGATATAATATCTGTTGCCTTCATCTACTGTGAGGTAGATATCAATTTCCTTATCGTCATATTTTACGATAGAATCGCTTAGAATCTCTGCATCGCGATAGCCGAGCTCATTATATTTATCAATAATTCTGATCTTATCGTCGGCATAATCAGTGTCTACAAATTTTTTCTGCTTGAAGAGATTTAGAATGTCATGATTCTCGTTGGTCTTCTTCATAGCATTCTTAAACTTACGGTCGCTAAGCACATTATTACCGTTGATATAGATCTTATGCACCTTCACCTTACTCTGCCTATCCACATTAATCGTAAGGAAATCATAGTTTTCCTGTGAGAGGTCCGGTTGTTGCGATGAAGTAACCACTACATTCTTAAATCCTTTGTCGGAATAGAATTGTTTCACCACCTGCACAATACGTGCTACGATATTTGGTGTCAGCTGCTGACCTTTTTCCACACCAAGACGTTCAAGAAGGTCTTTTTTCTCGCCGCTCTTAACTCCGTTGAAACGAAGTTCTGCCATGCGGGGCTGCTGCTTAAGAGCGATTTCAAGCCAAGCCTTATCACCTACAGTCTTTTCCAGATTGATCTCAACTTTTGAGTACAAACCTTGCTTATAAAAACGTTTTACAGCTGTTGAGATAGCTTCACCGGGAATTTCAATCTTCTCACCAACAGAAAGACCGGAATACCCGATTATGACATAATCTTCCACATCGGGCACACCCGTCACCTTAATTCCGGCAATCTCATATACCTTAGGAATAGGGCTATAGATAATGTCGGGGGCGTATACTGTATCATTATTTGCCGTCTGCGCCGATGCTGAGAACAAAGGCGCTGATAATGCGGCTATCATGACGGCAAGAAATATCCGTCTTAGTGTTCTGGTCAATGTCATATAAGAGTTGTCTGTCTTCAGTTGTCAGTTGTCGGTCTTCAGTTATCAGAGGTCAGATTTTCAGTTAGACTGATCAGCGCTTTGGGATACCTGTTCTGAGGTCTTTCCAAAACGGCGCTCACGTTGCTGATAGTCCAAAAGTGCAAGAGCATATTCTTTCTTACCAAAATCAGGCCAAAGAATAGGTGTGAAATAAAGTTCGCTATAGGCTATCTGCCATAACAGATAGTTGCTGATGCGCTCCTCTCCACCGGTTCTGATAAGCAAATCAGGATCTGGCATCCCGGCTGTTGCAAGATAATTACTGAATAGAGTTTCATCTATGTCTTCGGGATTCAGTTTCCCGGCGGCAGCTTCGCGCGCAATTCGGCGTGCTGCATCTGCAATTTCCCACCTTGAAGAATAACTAATGCATATATTGAGCTGAAGTCCGGTGCAATGCGCAGTCTTGTCTCTTGAATCATATAGTTCAGCTCTCGGACCGTCAGGCACCCTATCAATGTCGCCAAGCAGATTAATCTTCACGTTATTCTGCAGAAGTTCCGGAAGTTCCCTGGCAATAGCCCATCCGATTATGGTCATCAATGTGTCGACCTCTTCTTTCGGACGATTCCAGTTTTCGGTGCTGAACGCATATAATGTCAGATACTCCATGCCGAGATCGGACGACAGTGCAGTTACATTGTGTACGCTTGTTATGCCTTCGTAATGACCATCACTGCGCGCTTTCTCGCGGTTTTTTGCCCAACGTCCATTACCGTCCATGATCATGGCTACATGCCGCGGTATGTGCGTCATGTCGAGTCTGCCTAATATATCTTCAAGTGTTTCCATTGCGGAGTTGTTTTATTCTTTATAGTTGCATGTGGCGCAACGCTTTGAAAATTCATAGCTGAGCGTCACCGATAGTGTTGAATACCAATCTGTATTTTTTGCAAAGCCTGATTTTATGGCATGAGGATCAGAGAGTTCTTTCCCATCGAGTTTGTCGGAGAAAGTCTTCTTCATAAGAAACTCAATACCAAGATTCAGTCTTTCATTAATTTTATATTTAACCCCTAACCCAAGCGGCAAGGTAAACGCCCCTCCCGTATATCCATCTGTCACCCATATTGTGGCACCTATTCCGGCCGTGATAAAAGGGCT
Source organism: uncultured Sangeribacter sp. (assembly GCA_964421525.1). Taxonomy (GTDB): domain Bacteria; phylum Bacteroidota; class Bacteroidia; order Bacteroidales; family Muribaculaceae; genus Lepagella. The sequence goes on from CAYQXG010000049.1 coordinate 6,732, forward strand.
CCAGCGTTTCAGCATGCGATATCTTTCACCAATTCCATAATTGAAGAAATTGAATTCAAACATCTCACTCAACTCAAGGAATGTGGTTGAAAACTTAAACTGGCGGGAATCAGGCAACACATCTGCCATATCTTCCGTGTTTCCTGAAAGCGTACCGGCATAGAGCCCAGTCTTGAACGCGATCCTCGGGCTTTTCAGGTATCGGAAAAGAAGCATGCCGTCAAATCCGGGATTGCTCCAAAGATTGGAACTGTTGGCATCGCCAAAATATCCGGTCATGCCGATGCCACCACCGATATCAAAACGGTAGTCTTCCTGTGCCCTCACCTCAGAGGCAGGTATCCAGCAAAAAGCAATCAACAGTATGACCGGTGCCAGCGTCTTCATTTTCTATCAGAACTGAGGTATGAACGATAGTCGATTAAGGACACCTCGCCAGATCTCATCGTTGAGAACACCGGTATTCCTCACACCACCAAAAATGTAGATATAAGGACAATCCCAATACACCTCATAATCTTCAACCTTATATTTTATTCGTGCCATTCCAGGCAACGCCCTACCACTTACGTCGCTCCAATTACCGGCAAGTGACGCCTGCTTAGGCCACTCAACCACAATACCGTCGAGATTTCTGAGACTCGGGAATTCATAAGGCAACTGCATCTGAGTGTCTGCAGCATACCAATTCACACCATTGTCGTAGGATACGTAAATCACACGGTTGGCATAACCATTGTCAAATCCACCACCTATAAGCATCCAGACAGAAAATTCTGTCTGCACAAGAGAGGAAGATGTCTTTCGATAAACATAATACGGAACAATGGTTGCTCCTTCCAACTCAGGAATCATTCCTTGCGAGAGAACTTCCCAATGGTCGCCGTCAAATCCCCATGTCTTATCGGTCAAAGATCCGTCAGCAAGCACACCTCCCGTCATGAAGGCGATAGGGAGAGTTGTCCAGCGATTGCTGAACTGAACAAAATCCGAATATCCACCCACCGGGAAATCACTTTTCAGCGGAGTTTCCGCATACCCGGCATCAATCGGCCAGCATGTATGCACAAGTGATCCCCCTTCATTGCGAATACCAAGCAGTGCATTGCCGTATGCTCCAATAATATTAACCCAGACGCAGCCAGTGTTGGTCCAAGCTAATCCATCTTCAGAAGAGTGCAGCACTCCGGAAGCATCAAGGATATAGAGACTTTCTGAAGTAGCCCTCAGGGTCCTAACATCAGGTTCAAAATCAAGATCCGGTATTTGCTTATCCCAAACCCCGGCAAGGATATCGGTGGCTACTGCCATTGTATAGCTCCCATCCGATTCCTTTATCAAGGAGTATGTTGCGTCTTTGAATTCCACCGTCTTTTGCGACTCCGGAGAACCAAGTCTCGAAGGCATCGGCGTAACAGCCAGATGATCCCACATCAGTGAATCAGGTTCAACTTGATGCACATTGACCTTAATGTTGTAAGAGCGGGTCGTCGTATTATCCTCAGCTGTGATTTTCAATACCACTTTCCCGGAAAAGTCAACTGTATCGGTAGGGTTAGTCTTATAGTCTATCTCTCCTTCCTTAACACCTCCGCTTTGGATAATTGTCACGGCAGAAGCCGATGAAGTATAATTTATGACCGGAACGAGCCTTGATATGTCAGTTCCCACAGGCAGGGAGTCTGCATTGAAAATCACTCCACGGTTAAGATCTATCGAGAAAAAAACAGAATCCAAGTTTACTGAAGTGCCTTTCTTTGATTTCAGGCTGAAATTTGTCACAGCAACAGATGATGCCGGCACATAGGTGACTTCTGTCGATTCCGTCTTCTTATTGCACGACGACATAGTCCCTATCAGCAGCGCAACGCACGCCGACAGGACCGAACAACTTAATAATGAGCTTTTTAGATTCACAAACTTATATTTTTAACGCAAATGCGTGTAGTTTCAATCTGCAAAATTAACATTATTTGCCAAATAATAAGGCATATCCGCCCAACTTTTTTTTGTCTTCCTTACTGTTTAAGCCGTTTTTAACAACTTTTAAGGTAGAATGGCAAAAGACAGCCCATTACATAGCATTTTTTTAACTCTTTGTAGAGAAGTAATCCTAACAACTCCACAGTCATATGTTTTTGTTTGCACAGTTGCACATTTTTTTATAAATTTGTAGAAAAACACAAGGTATCATGCATTTTGACAAGAGATATATGGAGCGTGCACTTCAAATTGCGCGTCTTGGCGAAGGTCTTGTATCGCCCAATCCTATGGTTGGTGCTGTTATTGTATCGTCCGATGGAATGATCATAGGTGAAGGCTACCACCACCAATACGGCGGCCCACACGCCGAAGTGTGCGCAATAAACTCTGTAAATGAAGCAGACAGGCATCGCCTAAAAGACTCAACAATATACGTCACGCTTGAACCTTGCTCACATTATGGTAAGACACCCCCATGTGCTAAACTTATAATAGAAACAGGGATACCACGAGTAGTCATCGGTAGCGCAGACCCGTTTCCCGAGGTAAGTGGGAAAGGCATCTGCATGCTCCGAAATGCTGGAATAGAGGTTGTGGAAGACGTGATGCGTGACGAATGCGATGCATTGAACGTGCGCTTTCTTACAGCCCACAGGCTCGGACGTCCTTGGATTCAGCTGAAATGGGCGCAAAGTGCAGATGGATACATGGCTGGAATAAATAATGAAGAATTACCCTATCCGGTGAAATTTTCAACTCCGGTAAGTTCTGTTTGGATGCATCGCCGTCGCTCCATGGTGGATGCAATCATGGTGGGAAAGAACACCCTTGAGATTGACCATCCAAGGCTTGATTGCCGCTATTGGCCCGGGCGCGCACCAAGAAGAGTGGAGCCTCGCCACGATCTTGAGATGCAGATGAAAGATTTATATAAGGAAGGAATAACTTCATTGATGGTTGAGGGAGGTCCGACATTACTTCAAAGCTTCATCAATCTCGGCCTTTATGACGACATCCAAATCGAGACCGCAACAAAAAAATTGGGAACCGGACTCCCGGCACCCAATTTCCAATAATTCATTATAGATTTAAAATACGATTATCAGTATGAAAGGAAATCCTTGAGCGAATCCAAATTCATCATTGATAATGCATCATTTATCATTGCCTATCAGCAACCTTCTGGACGCAATGCACGGACTGTAGCACCTGCCTGCCACATCTCGCTTTCGCGGAGTTCCTTCAGTTCTTGCTCGAGACCGTCACGATAGTCAACCTTTGAGTTGGAATCGATAGAATTCTGAGCCTCGATGCCATCAGCAACGCTCTTGTAGAGTTTTTGCATCACCGGTTTGATTGCATCGTGGAATGGAGTCATCCAGTCGAGAGCACCACGCTGAGCGGTCGTTGAGCAGTTTGCATACATCCAGTCCATACCTTTTTTTGCAACGAGGGGCATAAGTGACTGAGTAAGTTCCTCAACTGTCTCATTGAAAGCTTCTGAAGGAGTGTGTCCGTTTTCACGCAACACCTCATACTGTGCAAGGAAAAGACCCTGGATAGCACCCATAAGGCTACCACGTTCACCAGTCAGGTCACTGTATGCCTCACGCTTGAAAGTTGTCTCAAAAATATAGCCGGAACCGATACCGATTGCAAGAGCGAGAGTGCGTTCCAAAGCCTTGCCGGTAGCGTCTTGCTCGATAGCATAGCTTGAGTTAAGACCACGGCCCTCAAGGAACATTGTGCGGAGTGATGTGCCACTACCCTTTGGAGCCACAAGAATTACGTCAACATCCTTTGGAGGTACTACACCGGTGCGCTCAGGCCATGCAATTGCAAAGCCATGTGAGAAATAGAGAGCCTTGCCGGCTGTGAGGTTTTTCTTAATTGTAGGCCACACGGAAAGAACAGCAGCATCAGAAAGCAGACACATGATGATTGTACCCTTCTCGCAAGCTTCTTCTATGGAGAAAAGTGTTTCACCCGGCACCCATCCGTCGGCTACAGCCTTATCATAAGTCTTGCCTGCACGCTGGCCAACGATCACGTTGAAGCCATTGTCTCTGAGGTTGAGGCTCTGGCCAGGGCCCTGAACACCATAACCGATCACAGCTATTGTCTCGTCTTTAAGAATTTCACGTGCTTTCTCAAGAGGGAATTCTTCTCTTGTGACTACAGTCTCTTCGACTGAGCCGAATTTCATTTTTGCCATAACTTCTATTTTTTGTTATCTGAATTTCTATTTTTCATTCTCCTTGTGTCTTTCTTCCCTTTTCAACAAGAACTCATCCACAAGTTCGCGTGAAGAACGAGTCACTGCAATACGCCCCGACCTTACGAACTGACGGATGCCAAGCGGTTTCAATCTCTCGTAGAGATCCATAATTTCCGATGTGTGTCCTGTCTTTTCAAACACTGTGTATTCCGGATGAATTTCAAGCACTCGGGCCCCTTCTTTCCTGACAATTTCCTCTATGTCGGTATTCACTACATTTTCAGTAGGAACTTTATATAGGGCGACTTCCTGAAACAGTATCTCATCGTCGGTGAGCAAAAAAGCCCTGATCACATCGATTCTCTTCTCTATCTGCTTCACTACGTGTTCCATCATCGGACGTGTAGAGCGACACGTGATAGTGAACTTATGCACTCCTTCAATTGAACAAGCACTTACTGAGAGGCTATCAATATTCAGGCAGCGGCGGCTGAATATCATGGATATCTGATGCAGGAGGGTAACTCTGTTTTCGGTATAGACCGAGATTGTATATAACTGTTCTTCCATGATTTCAGACCGGTTTATAGTATTCTGATTCATTAAGTAAAATCTCGTCCACTCCATTTCCTCCCGGAGTCATGGGGAAGACCATATCTGTTTCGTCGATATTCACATTCAGCAGATAGGCACCTTCGTGACGTTTCATTTCTTCTATGGCGGAATCAAGCTCCGACGAATCCTTTACATTCAATGCCGGAATCCCGTAGGCATCGGCGAGCATCTTGAAATCGGGATTAACCATAGGGGTGCTGCTGAATCGTCTCTTATAGAAAAGATGCTGCCACTGGCGCACATTACCCAAGAAATTATTGTTGAGCAACACGATCTTAACACCGATGCCATATTCCATTATCATACCGAGTTCCTCAATGGTCATCTGTAGGCCACCATCACCCACAAACAGCACGACATCGCGTTCAGGTACTCCAATTTTAGCGCCTATCGCAGCAGGAAGGCCAAATCCCATTGTGCCGAGACCACCTGATGATATTAGACTGCGTGATGACTTAAACTTAGAGTATTTCACTCCAAACATCTGGTTTTGTCCCACATCGGTGACAACAACTGCATCATTTCCAAAAGCATCGTTGACTTTTCTGACAACTCCACCCATAAGCATTCCGCCATTTGGTGATGAAACAGCAAGTTCCCTTGCCATCACACGTTCCTGCTCAACCTTTGAATGTGTATCAAAAGTTGCTCGCCATTCACTACGGTCAACGCTTTCAAGCAGGGGGAGCAATGCCTTCAATGCCCGGCGGGCATCGGAATGAATATGCAGGTCACTTCTGATCATTTTGTCGAACTCACTCGCATCAATGTCTATATGGATGATCTTTGCATCCGGAGCATACTTCTTTATGTCGCCGGTGACACGATCATCGAAGCGCATGCCTACAGCAAGAATCACATCTGCACGATTTGTGTTGATATTCGGACCAAGGTTACCGTGCATTCCAAGCATGCCCACATATTGCGGATGGTCAGAAGGGATCGATGATAGGCCAAGCATCGTACAGCCAACAGGCAGATTACCTTTCTCTGCAAGTTGCGACAGTTCTTTCTCTGCTCCGGCAATCATTACGCCATGACCGGCAAGCACGAGAGGGCGCTGCGCATCATTCAAAAGATTTGCAGCTTCCTTGATAGTCTCTTCATCAAGGATCGGATCAGAATCATAACTACGGATGAATGGTTCGGTCTGCTTTTCATATATGGCGGTACCGACCTGAGCATCTCGCGCAAGATCAATCACAACAGGACCGGGACGACCGGAATTGGCTATATAGAACGCACGGCTGATGGCAGGAGCAATATCTTCTGCGCTACGCACCTGAAGCGTCCACTTTGTGACAGGGAGTACACTTGAAATGACATCACTCTCCTGAAAAGCGTCTTTACCAAGCATGGCACCTCCAACTTGTCCTGTGATTGCGACTATAGGTGTGCTGTCCATCAATGCGTCTGCAAGGCCGGTCAATAGATTCATAGCCCCTGGGCCCGATGTAGTGATCACAACTCCTGTGCGACCCGTAGCCCGGGCAAACCCTTCTGCAGCATGTATGGCACCCTGCTCATGACGTGCGAGATAATGACGCACTCCGTATGGATTCTCATATAGCTTATCGTAGACCGGCATAATCTGACCGCCGGGATAACCGAACACGCACTCTACCCCATTGTCGCCAAGTGCACGTATCAGTATTTCCGATCCGTTTAGTTTTTCTTCCATAATAATCTATATGTTGAGCTTCTTAAATATCAGTTCTCACTCCACCTTTGTCAGCAGATGTGACATTCGCGGCGTATGCCCTTAGAGCGCGGCTGACTTTCCTGTCGCGTCCCCTTGGAGTGAAAGCGTCCTTACCATAAGATTCTTCCTCAGCACGCCTTGCAAGTAGTTCTTCATCTGAAAGACGCACATTGATGCTTCGTGCCGGAATGTCTATTTCTATAATGTCACCGTCTCGCACGAGTCCTATTTCACCCCCTGATGCAGCCTCCGGAGATATATGGCCTATTGAAAGACCTGAGGTGCCACCAGAAAAACGACCGTCTGTCAACAATGCACATTCCTTGCCAAGGTGCATGCTCTTTATGTAGCTTGTAGGATAAAGCATCTCCTGCATTCCGGGACCTCCTTTAGGACCTTCATAGGTTATGACAACCACATCGCCACTCTTTACCTTTCCACCAAGGATTCCATCCACTGCAGCATCCTGGCTTGTAAACACCTTGGCTGGGCCTGAGAATTTGAATATGCTTTCGTCTACACCCGCGGTCTTCACCACACAACCATCCTTGGCTATATTGCCTTTGAGCACTGCAAGCCCACCATCCTTGACATAAGCATGGTCATAATCACGGATGCATCCATTCTCACGGTCAAGGTCAAGATCACGGTACATTACGTCTTGACTTGCCATCTTCTGTGTGTGCATCAAGCCCGGAGCTGTGTGCCAAAGATTGTCGGCTTCTTCTGAATAGTCCTTTCCTCCGATAGCGTATTTTTCTATAGCCTCTCCAAGGGTCAACCCGTCCACACGCTTCACTCCTGTCTCAACGAGACCCTTGTCGGAAAGCTCCTTCATGATGGAGAGTATACCTCCTGCCCGATTGACATCTTCTATATGATAGCTTGAGTTTGGAGCGACCTTGCAAAGCACCGGCACACGGCGCGACAACATGTCGATATCTTCAAGTGTAAAATCTGCACCCGCTTCATTGGCAACAGCAAGAAGATGAAGCACTGTGTTGGTGCTTCCCCCCATGGCTATGTCAAGGGTCATCGCATTGAGAAAAGCTTCGCGGGTGGCAATATTGCGTGGAAGAACAGAATCGTCACCATCACGATAATACCTCATGGCATTATCAACAATCACCTTGGCTGCTTTTTGAAAAAGTTTAAGACGGTTTGCATGTGTTGCGAGCACCGAACCATTGCCGGGCAACGCAAGACCTATGGCTTCGTTTAGGGAATTCATTGAGTTTGCCGTGAACATGCCGGAACAAGAACCACATGTAGGGCATCCCTCATGTTCAAGCACTTCCACAGATTCGTCAGTCACTGATGAATCTGCAGAATCTATCATAATGTCGATCAAATCAAGTTTACGGTTTCCAACCCTACCGGCTTCCATAGGACCTCCGGAGACGAAAATGGTAGGGATATTGAGACGCATGGATGCCATGAGCATTCCGGGTGTGATCTTGTCGCAATTACTGATGCAAATCATAGCATCAGCTTTATGTGCATTCACCATGTATTCCACAGAATCAGCAATCAGATCGCGCGAGGGCAGTGAATATAACATGCCGTCATGTCCCATTGCAATACCATCGTCAATGGCGATTGTATTGAATTCTGCGGCAAAACAACCGAGTTTCTCGATTTCTTTCTTTACTATCTGCCCTATCTCGTGCAAATGTGTGTGTCCTGGCACAAATTGTGTGAAAGAATTCACGATTGCTATCACGGGCTTCCCAAACTGATCATCTTTCATGCCATTGGCGCGCCAAAGGGCTCTTGCACCCGCCATACGCCGCCCTTTAGTGCTGGCATTACTTCTCAATTCATTTACCATAAGAATATTCCTGTTGTTTGCATAGAGAAATGCAAAATTACAGTTTTTTATTCACAAATCAAAATATTACGGCATTTTTATTAAGATTTATGCAAAAAACTTGTAAAAATATACTCAAAAGGCTCATCTAATCCATGCAGATGGATTCTGCTTTTCACGTCCTTTCCATACCTCGAAATGAACAGAGCCTCTTCTTGAATCATCAGGATCAAGTCCCGCAGTGCCAAGTCTTGTACCTGCTCCTACCCGGGTTCCGACAGCAACATTTGCAGCCGAAAGATTACCGTAGACTGTGTAATATTCGCCATGGTTTACTATAACCACCGTACCGTAACCTGCAACCTTATACACCCCGGACACTTTTCCGGCACACACTGACTTCACAGGAGTATCGATTGTGACCTCTGCATCGATACCCGGATTATCATAGACCACCTCCGGAAGTTCAGGCATTGAATGGCGTCCGAATGCATTTGTAATGCGCCAGGGTCCGTCAACCGGACGAGGCAATTTCCCGCGCAAGCTTGCAAAAGCTGATCCTTCCAATGGAACATCCGTCTGTGTCTCACTTTCCTTCCGTATTTCTTCTTTTTTGTTATCTTGCTTGGTATCAAGCTCCTTAGTTTTATCTTGCCTCTTGATATTTTGTTCCTGCTGTTTCTTTTCCTTCCCTACAGTCTTCGACCCGGAGTCTTCTTCATTTTTTGCTTTTCTCTCTGCATCAGCCTTCTCCTTAGCCTTTCGCTCCGCCTCGGCTTTGGCTTTACGTTCAGCTTCAGCTTTTGCCTTCCTTTCCGCCTCGGCTTTAGCCTTCCTTTCTGCCTCAGCCTTTGCCTGCTCCTTGGCAATCAATGTTGAAATGGTCTCTTTAAGACGATTTGCCTCATTCTGCTTAGCCACAAGATGAGCCTGCAATGCACTGCCATTCTGACGGAGGTCTGCCACAAGTTTTTCTTGCCTCTTATGCTTCTCTTCAAGATCTGCCTGTGATTTGCCAAGTTGTCCGAGGGTTGCAGTCTGTTCTTCCTTTACCACAGCAAGTTTCGCCCTCTCCTTATCAAGTTGCTCAACCTTTTGTTTGATTTCAAGGCTTTTTCTTTCTTTCCATGCAGAAAACTGACGCATATATCTTATTCTGCGCATGGCCTGATTGAAGTTTTCAGAAGCAAAGATGAAGGCAAGCACAGACTGATTTTTTCTGGTAAGACGCATTTTCTTGACAGCCTTAAGGTATTCCTCGCGCATCAGCTTAAGCTCCCCTTCATTTTTTGTGATCTCTGCACCAAGCACATTAATTTCTGTATTGAGCGATGTCACTTTTCTTTGCAATGTTTCCACCTGAACCCGTCCGGCAGAAATCTCTGATGATAGCACATTAAGATCTGAAAGGCCTGCCTTAATCTGTTGCTCATTCAGCCGGATTTTCTCCTTAGTCTGCTGAATCTCTTTCTGAGCAGCTTCCTGCAGACGTTTTGCCTCCGCCGATGTCGTAGGATTGCCTCCTGCCTGCTTCTGCCTCGACTTGTTTCCTCTTCTGCCAACAGATGTTTGGGATCCCGTCTTTGAGGTTGATCCTGTCTTTGAGGTAGAGTTGGATTTGGATTTTGATTTTGATTTGGAATTTCGATTGGAGGTTGAATTGGATTTCGAGCGATTGGTCTGATTGGTCTTTGTAGATTTCTTTGTGGTCTGGGCATATACGTTGCCTGATGAGTAACCTTCAGAGACTACCGAAATAAAAAGCAGTGCCATAACTGCCATTACAACTTTGCCAATCTTTCCACCGATCTTACTCATGTTGACAACCCTTTCTTCCACTCAGAATCTCATCAATTCCTTTACATCCACTTTTTTGTATTTATTTCCAATCACAGTGAACTCCAGCGGTGCAGGTGAATAATCCGGATATGAAAGGTCCACCTCACCGTTCATCTTCTTATTGTTGACTGATATCTCAAGACCGAGTGTCCAATCATCCTCACCATAAATATAGCTGGTGCTGACCACAACTCCGGGCTTTGTAAGCATTAGCACAAAACTGCGAAGTTGCCAGCAACTTGAGTCCATCACAAATCCACATTCAGTTCCTCTTATCTGCAGGGGATCCGTGGGATGGATAAGTGCATTATCACCCGGCATCAAGATCCATTGTGATTTTGATGCCAGTTCCGGTGTCATCCTGCCATTACCTGGCAACGCTACCTGACCCAAAAGTATATCTTGCAGATCACATAGATATGTCTTTGGGTCCGAAGTGAGTCCGGCAAATGACTGAATGTTGTAGCAACGGGTATGTTTATTGATAAATACTATGGAATCCTGACTTATTTCAATCCTCGCCACTTCTCCCAAAATAGGGGCACGCGCAGAAAGGATGACCGCTTCCCCTCTTTTCATATATACCTTCACATTAACCCGCATGGGAAGTCCGGTAAAAGATAACTTGCCTTGCATAGAAAGCGTTTTCCATTCCGAATCATAGTTATGCAGGATCGAATCGGTTGCCAACGCTATTTCCTCTACAGTCATAATCCTCGATGCTGAATTATCAACCGGAGGATTCTCCATTATCTCATCTGGCTCGCCCGGCAGACAGATGGCGATGGAGTCAGGCACAGATCGTTTTTGGGCGGCGGAATGGAATGTAACGAAAGCTGCAACTGCTATAAGTATGATACCACCTAATTTCTTCAGTTCATTCATTATCTGATAGTTTTTTCAACCTGACTTTTTTGGCAATTGTCTCATTTCCCTTATCAACCTGCAGTGCCTTTTTCCAACTTTCTACAGCTTTCTCTTTCTGTCCGCACTTGTATTGGATATCGCCAAGGTGGTTCCAGTACTCACCTGCAGATTCAACATCTTCACCAAGTAAATCAATCGCTTTTTCTTGAATTTCAAGAGCCTCCTGATACTGTCCTTTTAGATAAAGAATCCATGCAAGAGTATCGATATATGTCGGATTTTCAGGCTGATCCGCCACTGCCTTGCGACTCATTTCCTCTGCCCTATCAAGGTCACCGCCACCGAGCGCAAGATAGTATGCATAATTATTCAGCGCAATTATACTTTCAGGATTTAGCGCCAGGACAACATCGTATTCACGTGCCGAGCGCTCCAAATCATTTATCTTGAAACTTCCATCTCCAACCATCTGGAAAATATCTGCCACCTGCATGAGTGATTCATACGACAACGAACCTGCCTTTTTTAACATTGTAGGAGCATCATCGGTCAGTAAAGCACCCGGAAGCTCAATATCCAGCAACCGCTGGTAAGCTTCACGAGCCTTTTCATATTCTCCTGCCATAGAAGAAGCCGTTCCATAAACGAGCAACAACCCTTTCGGCACCTCTTGAAGTTTTTCCATTCCCTTTTCACATGCTGTGGCTGATTCCTTATATTTACCGTCTGAAAAATAGAAATGGGCAAGACGCATCCAATAGTCAGGATTATCCGGTTCAAGGTCTGTCGCATACGACATGAGTTCCTCTGCCCTCGCATAATTCTCAACCGCTGCTGAATACTGCGCACCGAGATCAAGCACTGCGGGTTCATGAGGATATTGTTTCAGAAGACCGTCAAACAGGCGCGCCCCTCTTCTCGTATCTGCTGTCGAATCTGAGATGATATTCTGCATATAGCGCCTCATCATATCGAGTTTTTCATCTAATTCTATATTTTCGCTCAGGATTGCCTCGCTACTCTTGCGGTCGTAGGAAGCAGAATCCCCTCTTTCCAGATAGTAGTTGGCAAGAGTAAGCTTCACTCTTCCGTCTTCCGGATCAAGGCTCTCTGCCTTTTGATAGCAAACAAGTGCAGAATCCGGCATCTCAAGAGCCTCGAATACATTGCCTCTAATCACCATGTATTCAGTGCTAACCGGATGCTCCATGACAAGCCTTTCGCTCTCCTTTAGCAAACCTATGGTGTCGCCTTTGCTAAACATGAGCGAAAATTTCCGCAACGACAAATCCGGATCCGGGCCTTCAATCCTTTCATACCGTTCTAATGTTCTTATGGCTTTGTCAAGATCCTGCTTTGCAGAATAATACTGGGCAAGTTGCAACAAAACGGTTGGCATACCTCCGGTTATTGTATCAGACCGCTCAGCCACCCTTATGGCCTCATCAATATCTCCCATGCGTGCAGTAAGGAATGAATACTTCATCGCCTCTTCGGTTTCTTTTGGATATTGATCTACGTATGCCCGCATCATGGCGATTGATTTACCCATTTCTGTAGGAGAGGTTAGAGTGTCGTTGCGTAATGTCATGCGCATCAAGGCGTATGTATAGTTTGCCTCCGGATAGTCAGGGTCGGTCAATGCCGCTTTCTTTATCAGCTCATACGCCTCCGAGGCGCGTCCTTCAGCCAGGGCGACGCTGCCCTCCACATAATAATATCGTGCCTTCGCATGATCACGTGTGTCATTCGTTTTGTTCGGTTTTGATGCAAAACTTACCATCGCGCAACAAAATGCCATGGCTACCAAACCGAATATTTGTATCCTTATCTTTTTCAATTCCGAAATATTAAACTATCAATCTTCAAATCAGTTTTGATTTCACAAAATTACAACAAATTTTTGATATAATGTGATAATCATGTCTAATTTTTATTGGCAAAAGATCAGTCCTCGTTAAATTTATTTACGATTTTTTGTATAATTTTGTATATGATTGAAGATTTCTGCACTACGTCATGCAGTATTTTGGCAAATCCGTATCATATATAAAGTGAAGCAATATAATCTGGATATCGACAACCATACCCTGGTCATGGAGTGCAGAAACGGAGATAAGGACGCGATGAGCATCCTATACACCCGGTTCGCACCTCGCATGCTTCATGTGATCAGACGTTATGTCCCCAACCAAAATGACGCCTATGATATTCTTCATGACGGCTTCATTGCAGCTTTTACACGTCTCGATTCCCTCAAAGATCCTGAACGAATGGAATATTGGCTTGCAACCATAATGAAGAATCTTTCTCTGAAATTTCTTCAGGAACAGAACTTGACTTCTATCCTGAATGAGATTCCGGAAGTCATGGATGAGCTTGATATTGATGAGCTGATCGATATGAATACTCTTGAATCGCTCATCAAGCAACTTCCGGACGGATATCAGAAAGTTTTTAGGCTGGCCGTGCTTGAAAATAAATCACACAAAGAGATTTCCAAGATACTTGGTATTGCTCCAAACACTTCATCATCCCAGTTGTTTCATGCAAAAATTCAGTTGCGGAAACTCATTGCTGAATACAAATATAGCAACGGACTACTATCTGTGCTTATCATCCTCTGCATCTCAGGTCTATTCCTGTATCACTACCAAAATCCGGCTATCAAACTGCCTCACATTGCCCCGGCAAGCCAAAAACCGGCTATCAATATGGCAACTCTCACACTAAAAAATATTCAAAATATTAAGCAACCTGCGTCAATTTCTGCAATTCAACCCATCGACTCAACCACTCAAAAGGAATCAAGCATTAACGACAATAGGGAATTAGTGGCGGAAAACAGCCAAATCGAAGATAATTCACCATCCATAAGGATGGATTCAACCGGATATCCACTCAAATTATGGAATCAGGACCTTTTATATGCCGATGCTCTGCCAGGCAAATCAAAATCCAAAGGCTGGAGTGCCGGCATAATGGTTGACCCCGGAATCTACAATTCTGCAAGAGCAGCATCCGGTATTTCTGCAGACAGTAATCAAGGAGGTCAGAGTAACGATTCTCAGGATCAGGATGGCACCTCAAATAATCAGCAAAAAATGGCACCACGCAATAACCCTGACATTGCTGATTACCTCTCTGATAAGGCTCATCGGAATCATCATCCAATCTCTTTCGGCTTAACTTTAGAAAAACATTTATCTTCATGGTTAGGAATAGAGACCGGAATCTCCTACACATATTTACGTACAGATTTTGAAGACATTAGCATGACCTCGACTTGCCATTGGCATTATCTTGACATCCCTCTCAAGGCTAATCTATATGTTTATAAAGCAGATAGGTTCAATATATATGGAACTGTCGGAGGTAAGTTTTCCATACCTGTCTGTTCGTATGCCGACGTCAACCGACTGTCAACATATTCAAATTTAACCGGCGGTTCGTTCAAATCTAATTGTGACTGGGCTCTTGGAGGAGGCGTGGGAGTATCATTCCGGTTGTCAGAACGAATAGGGATTTATATTGAACCAACTATACAATATCATTTCCCGCATAACGACAAAGTACCAAATATTTGGACGGATGATCCATGGAGCATTTCCCTGCCAATCGGGTTCAGGTTCAACTGGTAGAAAAAATCACTCCATTATGCAGTATTTACTGCACACTTTTATCTATATAGAAAATCACAATTTAAAAAAATATGAAATCAGTTAAGAAGAAACTTAGAATTATTGCAAACATCTCTTTCTTGATCACAGTTCTTGTGTCATGCTCATCAGATGAGCCGGGCATTAAAGAAAAGTCAGACTGGAACTTTACAAAAGAAATAAATCTCACAAGAGGAGAGTCCGAGGTAGCAAACGCAATCAACGTATTCAGCCACAGATTGATGACTGAGGCAAGCATCATGTCTGCCGACGGAGAGTTCTGCGTGTCGCCTGTCAGCGTTGCAATCAGTCTGGGAATGCTCGCCAATGCCACTGCAGGAGATGTCCACAATCAGATTCTCGATGCCCTTGCAACCGACAATATCGATAATCTCAATTCAACAAGCATGAAGTTCATGCAGTATCTTCCATGCGATGAGAACGGTTCATGCCTGTCGGTCAACAATCGTTTTTGGATTGCGAGCCGAAATAAGGTTGATTCTAATTTCAAGACTATCTTAGCCAGATATTTCAATGCCGGAGTTGAATCGGTAGATTTCAACAAGAAATCCACAGTCAGCAAAATCAACAAATGGATCTATGACAACACTCATGGCAAGATTGATGGAATTCTCGATAAAGACTGGACAGCTTATAAAGACACTGAGATTGTAGGTGCCAACACTGTTTATTTCAAAGGCACATGGATTTCCAAGTTCAGTCACGCAAAGACAAAGCCGGGAGAATTCAACACTTCTGTAGGAAAAGTCGAAGTGCCGATGATGCATAAGAATCTTGATGCCCTCTACTGCTCATCAAACGGGATACAGTGCATCACCCTCTATTTCGAGAAATACAGGAATGCAATGGAAATCTATCTACCTACAGAAGGTATGGACATAACCGAAATGGTCAGAATGCTTACTCCTGAGATGCAATCCGAAATGCGCGCTCAGTCTGAATATTGCGACGTGACTCTTTCAATGCCCTCTTTCAACAAGACATCCACCTCCAATATCCAGGATATTATCATGAAATTAGGAATTGTTGCTTTAGGTAATGCGGATCTATCCCCGGCAGGTCTTAAGACCATGCCTGTAAGCCTTCTTCACAAGACATCGATAAAGGTTGATGAAGATGGAGCTGAGCTTGCAGCTGTGACTGCAATTGTAGGAGAGCTTGCAAATGTGCCGGGTGAATATCGTAAAGTATCTTTGGATATTGACCGGCCATTTGTCTACATAGTTAGAAATTACGCCACAGGAGCTATTCTCATGGCAGGAGCTGTAGCAGATCCAAGACCTTAATAAATCAAATCCGGAACGGTTACTTCATGCATTGTCACATCAAATTACAGTCCAAAATCATAATAATTGCTAAAATTATTACTTGTTTCTTGAAATGCGACAAGTTTTTGCTAACTTTGCATGGCAATTAAAGACAATGAATAATTTCGCAGCAATAGATTTTGAGACAGCAAACGGACGGCGTTGCAGCGTCTGCGCTGTCGGTGTGGTGATTGTCAGAGACGGTGTGATAGTCGACAGATTCTACAGTCTCATACGTCCTACTCCAAACTATTATAACTATTGGACCACTCAAGTGCATGGGCTAACGCGTCAGGATACCGACAACCAACCGAGGTTCCCTGAAGTATGGAACAGGATAAAAGACCGGATAGGAGATTTGCCATTGGTGGCACACAACCGCCCCTTCGATGAAAGTTGCCTGAAAGCTGTTTTTCAAGAATATGATATGACCTACCCCGGCTATGAGTTCCACTGCACATTGGCAGCATCTCGCCGTAAGCTAAAACTCCCGTGCCATCAGCTTCATGTTGTCGCAGCTGCCTGCGGCTATGACCTCGAGCATCACCATCACGCTCTTGCCGACGCCGTTGCCGCTGGTTATGTGTGGTACTATCTTACTGAGGGAAAGCAACTTA
>CAYQXG010000050.1:0-22767 GCA_964421525.1 uncultured Sangeribacter sp.
CTTCTTTATTGACCTTATCATCGAACTTTGCTATCTCATCCTCAATAAGCACATCGGCACGATAGCGCTTCTTTGAATCGCGGTTGTCGATCAAAGGGTCATTGAAAGCGTCAACATGGCCGGATGCCTTCCAGATGGTGGGGTGCATGAAAATCGCAGAATCAATTCCCACTATATTGTCATGGAGCATTGTCATAGCCTCCCACCAATAGCGTTTTATATTGTTTTTTAGTTCAACTCCGTTCTGACCGTAATCATAGACAGCGCTGAGTCCGTCGTATATTTCTGATGACTGGAACACGAATCCGTATTCCTTGGCATGCGCCACAATTGTCTTGAAGACATCTTCCTGTTTTGCCATTCTCTTATGATGTAATTTACGTATATACTTATATTAATATATTCAAAATGCAAATTTAATCATTTTTTTCGATATAATCATAACCACACACTCATTTTTTAAATAAGATTGAATATTCTAAGAATAATTACTCAAAAAAGAGTGATTTTTGAATTTTTTTTGCTAATTTTGCACCTTATGAATAAAAAGGTAGGAATTCAAGGTGTAAAAGGTTGCTTTCACGACCTTGCGGCTCACGAATGGTTTTCTGATGAAGAACTGGAAACCATATCATACGACTCTTTCGAGGATATGTTTATTGCCCTTGGCAATGATGAGGACATGATGGCGGCAGTGGCAATAGAAAATACAATTGCCGGTGCTTTATTGCAAAACTTTGAATATATCCGTAAAAGTGGTCGCAAAATAATAGGTGAATGTAAACTTCGTGTCTCTCATTCGCTATGTGCGCTACCCGGCACATCTATATCCGACATCGTTGAAGTAAGGTCTCACTATATGGCTCTTTTGCAATGCCGCCAATTTCTATCAAAGCATCCCGAAATGAGAAAAGTCGAGGATTTTGACACAGCTGGCTGTGCCAGAAACGTAGCAAAGCTTGCATTGGAGCGAACAGCAGCTATTGCCCCGGCATACGCAGCAAAAATTTATGGCCTCGATATACTCGAAGAAGGCATTGAAGACGACAACCGCAATTTCACCCGCTTCCTTATTGTCGGCACCAAAGATTCATCTTATCCCGAAAATGCAGATAAAATTTCTGTCGCATTCACTGTTCCTCATGAGAAAGGGGCCTTGTCGAAAGTTCTGACAATCCTTACTTTCTACGACATAAGCCTCACAATGCTTCAGTCAATGCCGGTGGTCGGTCATGAATGGGAATATCGCTTCTATGCCGACCTCACATTTTCTGATCTTGAACGTTGCCAGCAGGCAATCTCAGCTGTAGCACCGCTCACAAGTGATTTCCGCATTCTTGGAATCTACAAGACTGCACAATAACAAATATAAGAACAATAAAAACAAACACAGAATAATATGAAAGATATCAAACCTCTATTCGATGATAAATCGATAATGAAGGAGCCAATTATAATTGCGGGTCCTTGCTCGGCTGAAAGCGAGAGCCAAGTTCTTGAGACAGCGAAAGCCCTTGCTGCCGGAGGTGTAAAGATTTTCCGTGCCGGAATTTGGAAACCCCGTACCATGCCCGGTTGCTTTGAAGGTGTAGGCCTTGCCGGACTGCCTTGGCTCAATAAGGTAAAAGAGGAAACTGGAATGCTTGTCGGCACCGAAGTTGCAAGCAAAAGTCATGTCATTAGCGCGGTGTCGGCAGGTGTAGACATTTTGTGGATTGGAGCCCGCACATCTGCAAGTCCATTTGCTATGCAGGAAATAGCCGACACTTTGAAAGAGATGGGAAAAGACATACCGGTCCTCATCAAGAATCCGGTGAATCCGGACATTGATCTTTGGATAGGAGCAGTGACGAGAATCTATAACGCAGGAATCAGAAGAATCGGAGTTATACACCGCGGTTTCAGCAGCTATGGAAAGCATCTCTACCGCAATCAGCCCATGTGGTCGCTGGTGTTTGAATTTGCACGCCGTATGCCTGACATCCCTGTTTTTTGCGATCCAAGCCACATCAGCGGCGCACACGACCTTGTTGCTCCTCTTAGCCGTGAAGCGCTCGACATGGGATTTGACGGTCTTATGATAGAAAGCCACTGCAATCCTCCATCCGCTCTTAGCGATGCCAAGCAACAGCTCTGGCCCGAAGAAATGGTGGCTCTCATGAAAGAACTTAAAGTTAGGGAAAAACCGACAGGATCACCCGAACTTGACTCCCTGCGGTCTGAAATAGATCAGATCGATTCAGAAATCATTGAGCTTCTTGCAAAAAGAATGGAGATATCAAAAAAGATTGGGGAATACAAAAAAGCCCACAACATGATGGTTGTCCAACTTGGCAGACACGACACAATTATGAAGGAACGTGGCGACATGGGGGAAAAGTTGGGACTGCCAAGACAGTTTATTGCAAGAATCATGAGTGCTATTCATGAAGAAAGTGTCAAAAGACAACTGTAATTTTTTTGAATTTTTCTGACAACTGAAGACTGAAAACCAACAATGAAAGAACAAGACGAAAATCTAACCACAGGAACCGGTCTGCCAGAGAATGCATTCCGCGAACTTGCTGCCGACGAGCAGTTTTCCCCTGTGATGCATCCTGCTGCTGATCAACAGGAGGCCACCCCCTATTCAGTAGGAATAGGCCTTGTCATGGCTATTATTTTCTCAGCCGCAGCCGCCTACCTCGGCCTAAAAGTAGGTCAGGTATTTGAGGCTGCAATTCCAATTGCCATTATTGCCGTAGGGCTTTCAAATGCACTTGGAAAAAAGAACGCTTTAGGGCAGAATGTAATCATCCAGTCAATCGGCGCTTGCTCGGGCGTCATTGTGGCAGGTGCAATTTTTACTCTTCCTGCACTTTTTATTCTACAGGCAAAATATCCCGACATTACTGTTCAATTCTATCAGATTTTCCTAAGTTCACTCCTTGGAGGCATTCTTGGAATTCTATTTTTCATCCCATTCCGTAAATATTTTGTAAAAGATATGCACGGAAAATATCCATTCCCGGAAGCCACTGCCACAACACAAGTGCTCATTTCAAGCCAGCAGAAAGATGGAGAAGAAGGAGGACAGGCAAAGACACTGATCATCGCTTCGCTCATAGGTGGTGTCTACGATTATATCGTGGCAACATTCGGATGGTGGGCTGAGACTGTAACTTCAGTTGCGTCTTCAGCAGGACACGCTCTTATGGAGAAGACAAAGCTTGTGTTAAGTTGCAACACCGGTGCGGCCCTGCTTGGCCTTGGTTATATCGTCGGCCTGAAATATGCATTTGTTATTTTCGCCGGCTCAATCTTTGTATGGTGGATCATCATCCCACTCATCGGAACCTATGGAGCCCCTGAATTCCAAGCAATGGATCCACAGGATATCTTCAGCGGCTATGCACGCATGATCGGTATTGGTGGTATTGCCATGGCCGGAGTAATCGGTATCATAAAGTCCTGGGGAATCATAACTCAGGCTGTCGGTCTTGCGAGCCGGGAACTAAAAGGAAAATCTACTGCCGTGAAAGAAGTTAGATGGCAGACCGACATTTCTATGAAGCATATTGTCGTGTTCATAGCTCTTGCACTTATCGCAGTTCTTATCTTCTTCTGGTTTGGTGTGATACATACGTTCTGGCAGGCTCTTGTAGCATGGGCGGTTGTTGTAATCATTGCATTCCTGTTCACTACAGTTGCAGCGAATGCTATAGCAATCGTAGGAAGTAATCCAGTATCAGGAATGACCCTGATGACCCTGATTATCGCATCTGCAATATTCGTGGGTATCGGTCTTAGCGGAACAAGCGGAATAGTTGCCGCCATGGTGATCGGAGGTGTTGTCTGCACTGCCCTTTCAATGGCTGGTGGGTTTGTAACCGACCTAAAAATTGGCTACTGGCTTGGATCTACTCCAAAGAAACAGGAAAGCTGGAAATTCCTTGGCACCCTTGTTTCCGCCGCCACTGTCGGAGGAGTTATAATGGTGCTCAACCAGGTTTATGGATTCACAGGAGACGATGCCCTTGTCGCACCTCAAGCCAACGCTATGGCAAAAGTAATTGAACCTCTTATGATGGGTGGCGACACTCCTTGGATCCTTTATATGGTCGGTGCTATATTGGCCTGTATACTAAACTGGCTTGGTGTTCCGGCTCTCGCATTCTGTCTCGGCATGTTCATTCCGCTCTCGCTCAACACACCTATGCTTGTAGGTGGGGCGATAGCATATTATGTAAGCAACTCTTCGAAAGATAAGAAGGTCAACGATGCACGTCGTGACCGTGGCACACTGCTGTCATCAGGTCTTATAGCAGGTGGAGCCCTATTTGGTGTGTTTGCTGCAATCACCCGTTTCTGCGGATTCGAATATAAGAATCCACTTGGAATGGAAACAACTCAGATTCTTGGTTGCGTAGCATATTTAGCCCTTATTGCATATCTTATTTGCGACAGTTGCCGCGCCAAGAAATTATAACGTTTTATTGAACATTAAAGCATTTCCAAGCGTTGATAGTGTGAGTGAAAACTCTACTATCAACGCTTTAAATTATCAATAATATGAATTACCTTACAGACGACAAACTCGTCATCGTGGGAGCCGCCGGAATGATCGGCAGCAACATGGCTCAGACTGCTATCATGAAGGGACTAACTCCTAATATTTGTCTTTACGACCCTTATGGACCTGGTCTTGAGGGTGTAGCTGAAGAGCTTAAGCAGTGTGGTTTCGAAGGTCTTAACCTTACATTCACCACTGATATCGCAGAAGCACTGAAGGATGCAAAATATATTGTAAACTCAGGAGGGGCTGCCCGCAAGGCTGGCATGACACGCGAAGATCTTCTGAAAGGAAATGCTGAGATTGCTGAGGAATTCGGAAATAACGTCAAGAAATATTGTCCTGATGTCAAGCACATCGTAGTTATTTTTAACCCGGCAGACATTACCGGTCTTATAACCTTGCTATATAGTGGACTGAAACCGAGTCAGGTCTCCACATTGGCTGCTCTTGACAGCACCCGACTGCGAAACGAACTATCCAAGCAGCTTAATGTCGCTCCCGACAATATCGTTAACTGCCGCACTTATGGCGGTCATGGCGAGCAGATGGCGGTATTTGCATCCACAGCAAAGGTAAATGGTAAGCCTCTCGTAGACTTCATCGGAACCGAACCCCTGACCAGCAAGGCATGGGAAGACCTGAAGCAAAGAGTTATCCAGGGTGGAAAGAGAATAATTGAACTTCGTGGCCGCAGCTCGTTCCAAAGTCCCGCATATTTGTCCATAGAGATGATTGAGGCTGCGATGGGTGGATCAATGTTCCGTTGGCCTGTTGGCACTTATGTCAACAACAATAGGTTTAGTCACATCATGATGGCAATGGAGACAACCATCGATAAAAATGGTGTGACAGTGCAACCAATTAGCGGTACACCTGAAGAAGAAAAGGAACTTGAACAAAGCTACAAGCACCTATGCGCCCTTCGCGACGAAGTTATAGAGCTGGGTATTATGCCCCCAATCGCCGACTGGAGCAAGATTAACCCTAATTTGGATTAATACTTTTTCGGAGTTCACAGATGCATCTGTGAACTCCGAAATATAAAACCTATCAAAAATACTTATTAGCTATGAAAACACACAAGATTTTATCTCTGGCAGCCACAATTATACTTTCTATTGGCTCTTTATCAGCACAAAACAGTGCACCTGCTCCGGGGTCAGGCGGAGCTTTCACTCCCAACGTTCCGGCACCTCCGGGACCCGGTGCACCCTCAGGTCCGGGAGCAGGTTTCGGACCCAATGTTCCAATGTGGGGGTCAAGCAATTCAATGATGAACGGTGGCCCATGGGGACCCGGCGCATTTTCCGGTCCTTATAATAATAATGGTCCTGCTTACAACTACGGTACATCCCGAGTAATTGGTGTAGGCTATGATGTCCAAGATGTCTGGGAAACGGTACCCATGGTCATAAACTGGCAATGGAACGGATTCTACTATGATGTTACCGTGCAAAGCGCATGGAATCCTTGGACACAGATGTGGGAAACCGATATTGACACACCTGCTTTCCAAACCACATACACTCTTCGTGGTGTGCCGTATACATTTTATGTTAATCTCTCTACAGGCACATACTATTTCAATCCATAAATAATAATATGCGAAATCCTTTGTTGACAAAACTATAACTATAACAAAGCGAAGTCGTTTCTACTAATTAATTATGATTTAATCAGATTAAAGAATGAATCTTCTTCATATATATTCTGCTTTTCAATTGGAAAGCAGAATATTTTTTGTTTAAATGCAGAATTATGATTAATTTTGCATTTAAATACAAACAAAAATATATATCTATGAATTCAGACAACACGGTCAACACTACCGACAACAATAGCAATCTACGTCCTGATGGTAGCAAAAAAGTGGTTTTGAGCGGCATCCGTTCAACCGGTAATCTTCATTTGGGCAATTATTACGGGGCTCTTCAAAAGTTTGTCAAGATGCAAGACGACTTTGATAGCCGCTACTTCATTGCAGACCTTCACGCCCTGACAACGAATCCCGACCCTAAAGCCTTGCATGAGAGCGTAAAGCAGATTCTTGCAGAGTATCTGGCTGCCGGTCTTGACCCAGACAAAAATATACTTTATGTGCAGAGCGATATCCCCGAAATTTCTGAGATGTATCTTCTTCTAAATATGCATGTTGGAATTGGTGAGCTTATGCGCACTGCATCATTCAAAGATAAAGCGCGAAAAGCTCTTGGCATAAAGAGCGACAGCGAAGAAATTGAAAAAGAAATTATTGGCAATCAAAACAATAATGCAAGAGTAAATGCCGGACTACTCACCTATCCTACACTCATGGCTGTGGATATTCTTATCCACCATGCCGACTATGTTCCGGTTGGTAAAGATCAGGAGCAGCATCTTGAACTGACACGTCGTTTTGGACGCCGTTTCAATTCTTTCTACGGCGTTGACTATTTTAATGAACCTGTCAACTTCAATTTCGGAGGGGAAGCTCTAAAAGTTCCCGGTCTTGACGGAAGTGGAAAGATGGGGAAAAGCGAAGGCAACTGCATTTACCTAATCGACGATGAGAAGACTTTACGCAAGAAGGTGATGCGCGCTGTCACTGATGCCGGACCAACAGAACCGAACTCTCCAGTTTCACAACCTGTGGAAAATCTCTTTACACTTATGGATATTGTTAGCGGTAAAGACACTACCGATACATTCCGCAAGGCCTATGCAGATTGCAGCATTCGCTATGGAGATCTTAAGAAGCAGCTTGCAGAAGATATTTTGAAGGTGACTCTCCCAATTCGCCAAAGGATTCTTGATATTCGCGACAATGACGAATATTTGTCAAAGATTGTCAAGCAAGGTGCTGAACGAGCTCGCGAACATGCTGCAAAAACATTGAAGGAAGTTCGGGAGATAATGGGTATCAGAAAGATATGAGAATACTGTCCATTCTCTCAATATTACTCATCATGTGCGGTTGCAGAAGCGGTCAGTCAAAAGATCGCACTGCAATCGCTGTCAGTTTTGAGCCTCAGGAATGGCTCCTTCAACAAATAGCGGGTGATGAATTCGAAATCGTAACATTATTACCTTCCGGTAGTGATCCCGAGTCATATCAACCTTCTATTTCTACAATGCAGGGAGTAGGAGGTTCTGATGCTTTCTTCTCACTTGGCACCATTGGTTTTGAAAAGAGCCTTACAGATAATATTGCTGCTAATTTCCCCAATCTTAAGATTATAGATTGCACAACAGGAATTGAAAAGATAAAAGATACCCATGCACATTCCGATTCCCATATTCAGGGAGATGAAAGTTTTGATCCGCACATGTTGTCATCAATCAGGAATTGCATAAAGATAGCAGAGAATATGACCAATTCACTTATCTCGTTATATCCGGATAAGGCTGAAAAATTGCGCAGTTCTGCTGAAAATCTACTTTCCAAGCTGCGTGAGTTGGATGACTCTGTTGCTAATATGAATCTTAAAGACAAGGCTTTTATCATCCGGCATCCCTCTTTGTCTTATTTTGCACGTGATTATGGTATGCACCAGATATCCTTGCAAGAAAATGGGAAAGAAACGTCTCCTCTTCAATTGAAGCGCAAACTTGAATCTGTCACCAAATCAAAGCCGTCTGTATTTGTATTAGAAAAGGAACACTCTTCTCCTTCCGACATTGATATTGCCGGACAGTTAGGCATTGACATGATTAATATTTCGCTAAATTCTTCAGAATGGCTTGACGACCTAATGAAACTTTCCAATGAAATTAATAGGAATTGAAGACATATCGGTTAGATTTGACAATAAGATTATTCTCGATCATGTCTCCATGAGTGTTGAGAAAGGTGATTTCATGGCAATCACAGGACCTAACGGAGGAGGTAAGACTACACTCCTTAGGGTCATGCTTCGTCTGCTCAAACCTAATACCGGATCGGTCTTCTACTACAATGATGGGGTTCAGGTAAAACGTCTGCGCATTGGATATCTCCCGCAGAAAAGCAACATCGACACCCATTTCCCTATCACTGTGGCTGAGACAATAAAATCCGGACAGATAACAGGACTTCTTCACCGTCGCAACAGGCAACAGGAATTAGACTTCACCCGAGTTGTGGAACTCTGTGGAGTTGGAGATTTTCTTGATCGCACTGTAGGAGCTCTATCGGGTGGACAGCTTCAGCGAACGCTCCTTGCACGCGCATTGGTATCAAATCCGGAAGTCATCGTTCTTGATGAACCGCTGAGTTACGTTGACAAGACTTTTGAACGCCAGATTTATTCTATGATGGAAAATCTTGCAAAAACTCACACTATAGTGCTTGTGAGTCATGAAATGTCGGTAATCTCAGGAATGGCAAACCGCCACATAATTGTTGACCGTGGAGTTCATGAATGCACTTCCCACCATCATTCTTTCAATGAATGCGAATAATGTATGGCTTGATGTTTCAGTACTAAGTTGTCAGTACAATTAAAATTCTAAACTCACAATTCTCTATTCCCAATTATAATATGATACTCAATTATATCTGGATAGGATTTCTTATAGTGGCATTCCTTATGGCTGTTGGCACTACCTTACTTACCGGGGAAACAGCCATTTGGAGCGATATAATGAATGCATCGTTCAGTCAAGCTGCATTCGCTTTTGAGATATCTCTTGGACTGACCGGAGTACTGTCTCTATGGATGGGTATCATGAAAATAGGAGAGCAAGGAGGAGTCACCACCGGAATGGCACGTCTTGTGAGTCCATTCTTTTCCCGCCTATTTCCCGGCATTCCGAAAGATCATCCAGCTATGGGGGCAATCTTCATGAATCTCTCTGCAAATATGCTTGGGCTTGATAATGCAGCGACACCGATGGGACTGCGTGCCATGCAAGAGATGCAGACTCTCAACAAAAATAAAGATACTGCGACAGACGCAATGATAATGTTTCTTGTGCTAAACAGCAGCGGGCTCTGCCTTATTCCTGTAAGCATAATGATGTATCGCGCACAGGGTGGAGCGTCAAATCCTACTGATATTTTTATACCCATACTTCTTGCTACTGCCATCGCGACACTTGTCGGACTCATTGCCTTATGCCTCAAGCAGAAAATTAGGATGGATGCTGTGTTGTGGTCATGGCTCGGTGGCATTGCGTTGGTTGTAGGCGGAGTTGCATGGTGGTTCTCAACTCTTTCTGCCGACAAAGTGGAGGCTTATTCAACTTTTGGAGCCAATTTTCTTCTTTTCAGCGTGATAATAATATTTATATTGGCAGGTATTAGGAAGAAAATAAATGTCTACGACTCTTTTATAGAAGGAGCCAAAGAAGGATTCAAGACAGCAGTCGGGATCATTCCATATCTTGTGGCCATTCTTGTAGCTATAGGTATGTTTCGTGCTTCCGGAGCTTTGGACGCAGTTACAGGAGCTGTTGCCTCCGCTCTTGGAGCCTGTGGCGTGGATACCCAATGGGTTGGGGCCTTGCCTACGATGCTTATGAAACCATTGAGTGGAAGCGGAAGTTGCGCAATGATGCTCGACGTAATGAAAGCAGAAGGAGCGGATGCTTTCGTAAGTAGATTGGCAGCCGTTGTCAGAGGCAGTACCGACACCACTTTCTATATACTTGCTGTCTATTTCGGATCGGTAGGAGTAATGAAGACCCGCTATGCTGCAGGCTACGCTCTTCTCGCCGATATCACCGGTGCTATTGCCGCTGTCTTAATAGCCTACTTATTCTGGAACTGACATTGCTTTTTAACTTTCTAAAGCGCAGTTTTTCTTTATTTGAATAGAAAATTTAATTTTTCGAGCAAAGAAAGGAGATTTTTTTTGTGTTCTCAGAAAAAAATTTGTAATTTTGTATTCCGAAATGACACGGATTATGATGCATAAAAAATATCAACAATATACGGCCATCAAGCTGTAGAGTACACGCACCCCCTAAGGGTTGCGTGTTTTTTTTATATTTCATACGCCGTTTCCCTTATTAACTGTAACTTAAGAAAAGACCGTAGACATGATTTCTTCCGATACCTTACCAAGACACTACCTGCTGAGTGGTTGCCGATGGATCTTCGAAGATGGCATCCAAAATGCCGACATCGAGGTTCTTGATGGCAAAATCAAGGAGATAAAACGCAATGGTTCAATTGAGATGACTGATAAAAGCGCCACTACCTTTTTCATGAATGATGCGCTTGTCACCTATGGTCTTTGCGATGTCCATGTTCATCTCCGCCAACCCGGTTTTGAAGCTAAGGAAACTATCAAAACCGGTTCTTTAGCAGCTCTCAAAGGTGGTTTCACCACTGTTTGCGCTATGCCCAATCTCAATCCCACTCCTGATAGCGTGGAGCATATTGGTGAGGAGATTAGATACATAAACGAAGATGCCGCCATACAGGTTCTGCCCTATGCCTCCATTACAATAGACCGGAAGGGGAGGAAACTTGTAGATATGGAAGCATTAAAACAGTATGCAGTTGCATTTTCCGATGATGGCAGCGGGGTGCAGGAAGATGACATGATGAGAATGGCAATGCAGGAAGCAGCACGCCTTAATGTCATAATAGCAGCCCATTGCGAGGTAAACGATCTGCTGAAAGGGGGATATATCCACGATGGCGAATACTGCAAGGCTAACGGCCATAAGGGAATATGCTCAGAAAGCGAATGGAATCAGATTGAGCGCGACCTTAAATTGGCGGAAGAAACAGGGTGCAGATACCATGTATGCCATATTTCAACCAAGGAAAGCGTACAGATTATACGTGAAGCAAAGAAACGTGGAGTAAAAGTAACTTGTGAAACCGGCCCTCACTACCTTGTTTTCTGCGACGAAGACCTCAAGGATGAAGGTCGCTTCAAAATGAATCCACCGATCAGAAGCCGTGAAGACCGCGAAGCTCTGATAGAAGGGATCAAAGACGGCACTATAGACTGTATCGCCACAGACCATGCCCCTCACACTGCTGATGAGAAAAATCGTGGTCTTAAAGGTAGCGCTATGGGAGTGGTCGGGCTTGAAACGTCCTTTGGAGTTTGCTATACTCATCTTGTCAAAACCGGAATTATATCGATAGAAAAACTTATTGAGCTAATGTGCTTCAACCCTCGTAGAATATTCAATCTGAGTGTTGAAGGGGATGCTAATTTTGTTGTCTACAACCTTGAACAAGAGTGGATTGTTGATCCGGAAGATTTTGAATCGATGGGAAAGGCAACACCTTTTGAGGGAATGAAATTAATTGGTAAACCCCAAAGAGTGTTCTTTAAAGGACAGCAGTATTATTTATGAATGTTTAGAAGATTACAGGTAAAAAATCTATATGAAAGAAGCTGACGTAAAACTCGTATTGGAAAACGGACTTGAATTTCCGGGCCATAGCTGCGGTGCTCGCCGTAGCATTGTCGGAGAGGTAGTTTTCAACACCTCTATGGTGGGATATCAGGAAATTCTTTCCGATCCTTCCTACACCAATCAAATAGTGGTGATGACTTATCCCCTGATTGGTAACTACGGAATCACCGATGATGACTTCGAGACAAAGTCACCGACAATCGGTGGAATGGTGATGCGCGAATGTTGCGAATCTCCCTCCAACTTTCGCTATACCAAGACAATGACAGAGACTCTTGAAGAAGCCAATACCCCGGCAATAAGCGGAATCGATACCCGTCGACTTACGCGTGTGATCCGTGATGAAGGCTGTATGCGTGCTGCAATCGTACCCATAGACACACCTAAGGATACAGCTCTTAAGCTTATCGCAGACACACCGGTAGACAAGAAAGTGGTGGAGAAAGTAAGCTGTAAGAAGCGTTGGTTCTCCCGCACACCAAATCAGAAATTTAACGTGGTGGCTATTGACTGCGGTATAAAGTTCAATATTATCCGTTCTCTCAATGCCAGAGGCTGCAATGTCATTATAGTTCCTTACAATATGGATGCTCAGCAGATCATGGATTTCAAACCTGATGGCATTTTTATTTCCAATGGTCCCGGTGATCCGGAAGATGTGCCTGAGGTGCGCGAACTTGTACAGAAACTAAGAGGAAAGCTACCTATCTTTGGAATCTGCCTTGGACACCAGATAATCTCCCTGGCATTTGGAGCTAAAACCTATAAACTAAAATTCGGGCACCGTGGTGCAAATCATCCGGTAAAGAATTTACTGACCGGAAAAATTGAGATAACCTCACAAAACCATAACTACGCTGTGCGTCCTGAAAGTGTTAAGGAAACCGATCTTGAAATAACCCATCTGAATCTTCTCGACGGGACAGTAGAAGGCGTGAGAAACAAGGAAGAACATATCTTCTCGGTTCAATATCATCCTGAAAGTGCACCGGGACCTCAAGATAGCGGATATCTATTCGACGTTTTTATCCGTGAGATGGAAGAACATAAAAAAGAAAAAGAAATGGAGGTGAGCCATGCCTAAGAGAAAAGATATCAAGAAAATTATGGTGATTGGGTCGGGACCGATCGTTATCGGACAAGCTGCCGAATTTGACTATGCCGGCACCCAGGCTTGTCTCGCACTCAAGGAAGAAGGCTATGAAGTGGTTCTCGTGAATTCGAATCCTGCCACCATCATGACCGATACCGGCATCGCCGACAAGGTATATATGGAACCTCTTAAACTCGAATATGTTGCGAAGATCATCCGTTTTGAGCGTCCCGACGCCATTGTCCCCGGTCTCGGAGGACAGACTGGCCTTAATCTTGCTGTGCAGCTTGCTAAGAAAGGTATTCTTGATGAATGCGGCGTTGAGATACTCGGTACATCATTCAAAAGTATAGAGCAGGCTGAAGATAGGGAACTATTTAAGGAACTTTGCATCCGACTTGGAGAACCTGTCCTTCCTTCTGAGATTGTCAATAGCATCGAAGAAGGTGTTACGGTTGCAGAGAAAATCGGATACCCGGTAGTGCTCCGTACGGCTTTCACCCTTGGTGGAACAGGCGGAGGGTTTGCCGATAACGAGGAGGAACTTCGCGAACTCATGCGCAATGCGCTTGCCCTCTCACCTGTGCATCAGGTTCTTGTTGAGAAGTCGATAAAGGGTTATAAGGAGATTGAATATGAGGTGATGCGCGATAGCAACGACACCGCCATCACTATCTGCAATATGGAAAATGTAGACCCTGTTGGTGTACACACCGGTGATTCAGTTGTGGTGGCACCAAGCCAGACTCTTACAAACAAGGAATATCAGCTGCTTCGTGACTCTGCACTACGGCTTATCCGTGCCCTTGAAATTGAAGGCGGTTGCAATGTGCAGTTCGCACTTGATCCTCTTTCCTTCAACTACTATATCATCGAGGTAAACCCCCGTGTGTCAAGAAGCTCCGCCCTTGCATCTAAAGCAACCGGATATCCTATAGCCCGCGTCAGCGCGAAGATAGCCGTAGGGATGACACTCGATGAGATACAGATTGCCAATACTCCGGCAAGTTTTGAGCCTGCTCTTGATTATGTGGTCACGAAAATCGCTCGTTTTCCATTTGATAAGTTCAGCGAAGCATCCAACCTGCTTGGCACCCAGATGAAAGCAACCGGCGAGATCATGAGTGTTGGCCGCACATTTGAGGAGTCTTTGCTTAAAGGAATTAGATCTACAGAAACCGGAGTAGATCATCTTTACTCGAAGAAATTCGAAGATATGCCCACTGAAGAGATTCTAAGCTACATAAAAGACGGTAGAGATGATCGTCTCCTCGCCATTGCCCAGCTTCTAAGACGAAACGTTGCTCTCTGGCACATCTACGAACAAACAGGAATCGACCTTTTCTTCCTTGAGAAACTCAATAATATCATCAAGATGGAATGGGAGATAAGAAATGCCGGGGAACTTGATGAGAAACTCTTGCGCGAGGCTAAAAGAATGGGATTCAGCGACCGATACATTGCGAAACTCCGTGGGCTCAACGAACGAGACATCTGCAATTTGCGGGAAACATTTGGCATTTTTCCTGTCTACAAGATGATCGACACCTGTTCCGGTGAGTTCGATTCCTACGTGCCATATTTCTATTCCACCTATGAAGAAGAGAATGAGTCGGTTGTCAGCAATCGGAAAAAGATACTCGTGCTCGGAAGTGGCCCTATCCGTATTGGACAAGGCGTGGAATTCGATTATTCTACGGTTCATGCAATCCAGACCATTCGCGAACAAGGTTTCGAGGCTATAATCATCAACAATAATCCGGAAACCGTATCTACTGACTACAGTATTTCAGATAAACTATACTTCGAGCCATTGACAGTAGAAGACGTCATGAACGTTATCAGGCTTGAAAACCCGGATGGTGTGGTGGTTACTCTTGGAGGTCAGACTGCGATAAATCTTGCAGCGCCGCTCGCTGAACGTGGTGTTCCAATAATTGGAACCGGACTGGAGGCTATTGACAGGGCTGAAGATCGCAAGCATTTCGAAAGAATTATGCGAGAGACCGGCATTCCACAGCCTGACGCTGAAGCCGTGACCGACATAGAAAGCGGTGTCAAAGCGGCAGAAAGAATCGGCTATCCGGTACTCGTGCGTCCAAGTTTTGTGCTTGGCGGGCGAGCAATGCAAATTGTAGGCAACGAGCAAGCCCTTCGTCATTACTTGCAGAATGCCGTGGATATATCCGACAATAGTCCGGTGCTTGTAGATAAATACATCATGGGTAAGGAGCTTGAAGTAGATGCTATTTGCGACGGAACCGATGTGCTTATTCCCGGCATTATGGAGCATGTGGAAA
Source organism: uncultured Sangeribacter sp. (assembly GCA_964421525.1). Lineage (GTDB taxonomy): Bacteria > Bacteroidota > Bacteroidia > Bacteroidales > Muribaculaceae > Lepagella. Next base: position 15,293 of record CAYQXG010000050.1, read on the forward strand.
AAACAGGAATACATTCAGGCGATTCGATTTCAGTTTACCCGACTTTCAGCGTAAGCGACAAAGTGAGAAGCACTATAGTTGATTACACAGTACGTCTTGGAAAGGCTATCGGTATAGTAGGTCTTTACAACATTCAATTCATTGTTGACAAGAAAGACAATGTCTACGTAATAGAAGTGAACCCCCGAAGCTCCAGAACTGTTCCATTTCTCTCTAAGTCGACCGGAATACCGATGGCTAAGATAGCTTCTAAGGTGATGCTTGGCGAGAGTCTTAAGAGCCAGGGCTACGAAATGGTGCTATATCCCGACAGAAAACGTTGGTTTGTAAAGACTCCGGCATTCTCTTTCTCAAAGATCAAGGGGGTTGACTCATACCTATCACCTGAAATGAAATCTACGGGCGAGGCAATCGGCTATGATGACATGCTCACCCGAGCACTCTACAAATCTCTTCAGGCATCCGGCATGCAGGTGTTGAACTATGGCACCTTGCTTGTCACTGTCTCTGATGCGGACAAGGAACGTGCGCTTCCTCTTATTCAACGATTCTACGACCTCGGTTTCAATGTTGAAGCCACTCGTGGAACGGCAAAATTCCTGAAAGAACACGGCATCAGGTGCCGCACCATGGGAAAGTTCAGCGAGGGAAGCAAGGATATAGAGCGTTCGCTACGTCAAGGTCATGTCAGCTATGTCATCAATACAATCGATGTGAACCAACACCACACCCGTCTTGACGGATATGAGATCAGGCGTACGGCGATTGAGAATAATGTGACTATTTTCACTGCTCTTGAAACAGTAAGAGTGCTTCTTGATGTTCTTGAAGAAATCACGATGGGAGTTTCCACCATAGATGCAGAATATGGTAGAAAAGGCAACGGAATGATCTCACGGTAATTTATAATTCTGAATTATTTGAAAATTGGGAATTGAGAATTTTTGGATTATATTTGGAAAATCGGCTTGGAATCGCTAACTTTGGGGAATAATTGATTTAAATATGAAATTTGAGATAACAAGCATAAAACGACTTACAGAGACTGTTTTTGAGATGACTCTCCGTGGCGATTGCTCGGCATTCTCAATGCCTGGGCAATTTGTGGAGATATCAATTCCCGGTCTCTACTTAAGGCGTCCAATTTCAGTTTGTGATATTGAAGGCAATCGTCTTACACTCGTTTTCAAAACCGTTGGTAAAGGAACTGATGCGATGGCGAGAATGTCGCCGGGCATAGAGCTGGACCTATTGACAGGTCTTGGAAAGGGATTCGACACTTCAAAATGTGCCGGCTCTGCACTTCTGGCAGGAGGTGGAGTTGGCGTCCCCCCACTCTATCTCCTTGCACGTCGTCTTCTTTCAGAAGGGAAAAAGGTGAAGGTAGCCCTTGGCTTCAATACAGCAGATGAAATATTCTATGCCGACAGATTCAAGGAAATTGGTGCAGACGTTGCAGTTGCAACCATCGACGGCTCCGCAGGAGTAAAAGGGTTCGTGACAGATGCCATCCGCACGTCTGAGATGCAAGGCTGGGATTTCTGGTATGCTTGCGGTCCTCTTCCTATGCTTTCTGCTCTCGGGCGCGAGCTTGATTGCTCTATTGGAGAAGTGAGTATGGAGGAAAGAATGGGATGCGGCTTTGGAGCGTGCATGGGCTGCACTATAGAAACTCCTTGGGGGCCGAAACGTGTATGCAAGGATGGCCCTGTTTTCGACGCTGTCTTGATGAAGAGCTATAAGGGGAACGGCACTCCTGCTCCGGTTCTTGCCCGCGATAGAAAATGTGAGGGCGAGCCGGAACTTTCTACGGAATTGTGTGGAAAGACACTTAAGAATCCGGTCGTTCCTGCAAGTGGGACTTTCGGTTTTGGCAAGGAATTCGAACATATCTACGACCTTGACATACTCGGCGGAATCTCAATAAAAGGAACAACACTTAATCCTCGGTTCGGTAACATCACTCCGAGAATAGCTGAGACTCCCGACGGCATGATCAACAGTGTCGGGCTCCAGAATCCAGGTGCAGATGAAGTATATAGTCATGAGGTGCCTGAACTACGTAAGATTTTTGGAGGATGCGTTATTGCCAATGTCAGCGGATTTTCGATTGAGGAATACGTAGAGGCTTGCAGAAAGGCAGATGATTGCGAAGGTGTGGACATAATCGAAGTCAATGTAAGTTGTCCCAATGTCCATAATGGAGGTATGGCATTTGGCACTTCAGCTGAACAGGCGGCTGAAGTAACCCGTGCCGTGAAGGCAGCGGTTAGCAAGCCTGTGTTCATAAAGCTCTCGCCAAATGTCACTGATATTGTTTCTATAGCCAAAGCATGTGAAGAAGCCGGTGCAGATGGGCTTACGCTCATCAACACACTCCTTGGGATGCGAATCAATATAAATACGGGTAGCCCTGTAATCGCCAACAGGATGGGCGGATTCTCCGGACCCGCAGTGTTCCCTGTTGCTGTTCGTATGGTCTATCAAGTGTCACAGGCCGTCAAGATCCCGGTGATGGGTTGTGGCGGAGTTTCTTCAGCAGAAGATGTAGTTGAAATGATGATGGCTGGTGCATGTGCCGTTCAAATCGGATCTGCAAATCTTGTTGAACCTACTGCATGTAGGGATATTATAGAGAATCTGCCGAAGCTTTTGAAAAAACTAAGAATAAATAATATAAAAGACATAATCGGAATATCATGGCGAAAGATGTGATCATAGCATGCGACTTCCCATCAATGGAAGCGACTTTGGAATTTCTCGACCGTTTTGGAGAAACCCGTCCGTATGTAAAGATCGGTATGGAACTTTTTTATGCGGCTGGACCGGAAATTATCCGTGAGATAAAGAAAAGAGGACACAAGATTTTCTTAGATCTCAAGCTTTGCGACATTCCCAACACCGTCAAAAGTGCAATGGCTGTACTGTCTCATCTTGATGTTGACATGACGAATCTCCATGCCTTTGGTGGCCATAAGATGATGGAAGCTGCTATTGAAGGTTTGACTCGTCCGGATGGTACCCGTCCCCTCTTGATAGCTGTAACAATGCTCACTTCTACAAGCAAAGAACTTATGAACGAGGATATCCTTATTCCCGGCGAAGTTGATGAAGTGGTTGCAAGCTACGCCAAGAATGCCCAGATGTCCGGTCTTGATGGAGTGGTGTGTTCACCGCGTGAAGCAACGATTGTGAAATTTGCATGTGGCGAGAAATTTATAACCGTCACACCGGGAATCCGTTTTGCTGATTCTGCAGCCGACGATCAAGTGCGTGTTATGACTCCGGCAAAAGCCCGGGAGATAGGATCAGACTATATTGTTGTTGGTCGCCCAATCACAAAGGCAGAAGATCCTCTCGCTGCCTACGAGCGCTGCTGCCGCGAATTCCTCGGTAAATAATTACAAGTCATTAATGATGGATTGATTCAATAGTTTTTTTAATGATGAACATGAATTAATTCAAAATTCCAATTAGATAATATGGAAAAGAAAATAGCAAAAGATCTCCTCAAGGTGGGAGCAGTCTTCCTTCGTCCTGAAAATTTATTTACCTGGGCTTCCGGCATTAAAAGCCCTATGTATTGCGACAACCGTCTCACTCTCTCCTATCCGGAAGTTAGAAAAGATATTGAGGAAGGTCTCGCTGAACTAATCACAAAATATTATCCTGAGGCAGAATCGCTGATGGGAACTTCCACTGCCGGTATCGCTCATGCCGCTATCACAGCATGGCTTCTCAACAAACCGATGGGTTATGTCAGAGGTGGTGCAAAAGACCATGGACGTGGAAACCGCATTGAAGGAAAATGCGAACCCGGAACAAAGGTTGTGGTGGTTGAAGACCTTATTTCAACCGGAGGCAGCTGCATCGAAGTAGTTGAGGCTCTTCGTGAGGAAGGTGCTGAAGTGCTCGGAATCGTTTCGATTTTCACTTATGGAATGAAGAAAGCCACTGATCGCCTTGAGGCAGCAAATGTCACAAATCATTCCCTTTCCAACCTCGACACTCTTGTAGAAGTAGCTGCGGAAGAAGGATATATTGAGCCGGTTTGGAAAAATAGAATCTTGAAATTCCGCGACAATCCGAGTGATTCATCCTGGATGACTCTTTAAGTGTTTAGGGTTTAATCGTGTAAGCGTTTAATCGATGAGTTATTCTTGAAAAATCTCAAAATAACTAATTTTCAACGATTAAACTGTTAAACCACTAAGTTGAGCATGCGAAACTAAATATTTGAAAATGAAACATCTGATCGATCCTACCGACCTAACGGTGGAAGAAACGAAAGAAATCATTGACCTCGCACTCGATATAATCGAGAACAGGGCCAAATATTCTGAAAAGTGCAAGGGTAAGAAACTCGCCACTCTTTTCTATGAACCATCTACTCGCACCCGTCTTAGTTTCACTGCTGCAATGATGGAACTTGGAGGTAACGTGCTTGGGTTTGCTGATGCTGCAAGTAGTTCAGTAAGCAAAGGTGAGACTGTGCGCGATACCGTACGCGTAGTTGAGAACTTCGCAGATATCATTGCCATGCGTCATCATATAGAGGGTGCCCAGCTTGCTGCTACTGAAGTGAGTCGCGTACCTATCATAAATGCAGGCGACGGGAGTCATGCACATCCAACACAAACACTCACCGATCTTCTAACTATAACCCGTGAACTTGGTCGCCTTGACAATCTGACCATTGGATTCTGCGGCGACCTGCGTTTTGGACGCACTGTCCACAGTCTGATTAAGGCAATGTCTCGTCAGAAAGGAATAAAGATTGTCTTGATCGCTCCTCCTCAACTGCGCCTCCCTGATTATATTAAGCAAGATGTTTGCGATAGGCTAGGCCTTGAATATAAGGAAGTAGATACTCTTGAAGAAGCGATTCCTGAACTTGATGTGCTTTACATGACCCGAGTGCAGAAGGAACGATTCCTCGATGAGGATGAATATGAAGCCGTGAAAGACTCCTTCGTACTCGACTGCCAGAAGATGAAACTGGCTAAGGAAAAGATGGCTGTGCTCCATCCTCTGCCACGCGTCAACGAGATTCTGGAGGAAGTGGATGCCGACCCCCGCGCCGCCTATTTCCGACAGGTAGAGAATGGTAAGTTCGTACGCATGGCTCTTATTTCCAGTCTTCTCGATTGGAAGGATGATCCTAAACACAAGATGCCTGATCAGGAGGAAGTGGATGTGCCTTCAAACTTGCGTTGCGAAAACAAGAAGTGCATCACCAGAAACGAGCATTCTCCTCGACGCGCTTATCGTGCTTCCGACGGCTCACTCCGCTGCCGATATTGCGATCATAAATTCAAATAGTTTAATCCTTTAGCTGTTTAATCATTAAATTGTTTATGTTTAGACATAATTTAACGATTAAACAATCAACCGATTAAATAACCAAGTTCTGCCTGCGAAACTTAAATAATTGCTATGGAACCCTTGAAACATGAATGCGGAATCGCCATGATCCGTCTCCGTAAGCCTATTAAATATTACAAGGAGAAATACGGTAGCTACGCCTACGCCCTCAACAAGCTTTATCTTCTTATGGAGAAGCAGCACAACCGTGGCCAGGAAGGTGCCGGTGTAGGGGTAGTCAACTTAAAGGCAGCTCCGGGTTACGAATACGTATGGAGAGAACGAGAGCTTGGTCCGCAGGCAATTCAAGAGATTTTTAACCGTATTGGTAAACGGCTTTCTGACGCAGGTCTGGAAAATATGACCCCTGATGAAGCGGAGACTGTAGCCCCGATGATCGGGGAAATCTATCTTGGACATCTGCGATATTCTACAACCGGGAAAAGTGGCATGTCTTACGTTCACCCTTTCCTCCGCAGAAACAACTGGAGAAGTAGAAACTTGCTGATGTGCGGCAACTTCAATATGACTAACGTCGATACTCTCTTTGAGTCTGTTGTCAGCCGCGGACAGCATCCACGCTTGCATAGCGACACTATAATCCTTCTTGAGATGCTCGGTTATGCTCTCGACAAGGAAAACCATCGTCTTTATAGGCAATATCGTGATGATTACGCAGACAATTTCCTCGATAAAAATCTTGAGGAAATTATTGAGGAAAAACTCGACATACGCAATGTGCTGAAGGCCACTGCTCCTGAATGGGATGGTGGGTATGTAATTTGTGGGGCTACCGGTGCCGGTAATGTGTTCGTATTCCGTGATCCAAACGGCATTCGCCCCGCCTATTATTATATCGATGATGAAATCATTATAGCTACATCCGAACGTCCGCAGATACAGACCGTATTTGGGGTGCCACAAGAAAATATAAAGGAACTTGAACCTGGAGAGGCTTTGCTTGTCTCTATTGATGGCAAACCAAGCATCGAACGTATTCTTCCACAGGCCTCAAACTCCAAGTGTAGTTTTGAACGAATATATTTCTCTCGGGGCAGTGACTCTGACATATATTGCGAACGCAAGGAATTGGGGCGTCTGCTTGTTCCAAAGGTTGTAGATGCTGTAGGTGGCAATATCGCCGACACTGTCTTTTCCTATATCCCAAACACTGCCGAGGTTGCTTTCTATGGTCTTGTGGAGGGGCTTGAGGAATATCTAAACGACTATAAGACTGAACGCATTCTTGCACTTCAAGGCGATGGTCAGCTCAATAGGGATTCCATCCGCAAGGTAATGGAGGCGGAAGTCAGGATTGAAAAAGCAGCAATAAAGGATATCAAATTGCGTACATTCATTGCTGAGGGTGATGTCCGAAATGACCTTGCCGCCCATGTCTACGATATTTCTTATGGCTGTTTGAAAGCCGGTCAAGACTCTCTCGTAGTGATCGATGATTCCATTGTAAGGGGTACGACACTCAAGCAATCCATCCTTAGTATGCTTGCCCGCTTGAATCCAAAGAAGATAGTGGTGGTTTCCTCATCGCCCCAGGTTAGATATCCCGACTATTACGGCATCGACATGAGCCGCATGGACGAGTTCATAGCATTCAAGGCTGCTGTTGAACTGCTAAAGGAAAGAGGCATGGAATACGTGCTTGCATCAACATATACAGAATGCTGTAAAGAAGTTAAGAAAGGAGTTGATCAAGCACTCGTAAACCACGTCAAGAACATATATTCCCATTTCTCCGACGAACAGATCTCCAGAAAAATTGCCAAAATGGTCAAACCCGAAGGCATGGACGTGGAAATTGTATATCAGACTGTAGAAGGTCTTCACAAAGCATGTCCTAATCACACGGGCGACTGGTACTTCTCAGGCAATTACCCCACTCCCGGTGGTACACTCCGTGTCAATCAGGCATATATCGACTGGTATGAATCCAAGTCCGGCTACAAATGCTAAGTGCCATACTAAAATTATCTTAAAACATTTGAGACGGTTTAAGACCGTCTCAAATGTTAAATAATTCAGTTTCCTTATATCCGTAGTGACTTTCCCTGAAAATACTTGACAGATTTGAGGGCGATTAACTAAATGGGTTT
>CAYQXG010000051.1:0-22488 GCA_964421525.1 uncultured Sangeribacter sp.
CCTGCGACCTTTGGGTTATGAGCCCAACGAGCTACCACTGCTCCATCCCGCGGTATGATTTCGAATACAAAATTACAACTTTTATGAGCCTTTGTCAAGTCTTTTTGCGTTAATTTTTGTTAAAGGGGTATAGAGTGTTATTGAAACTTAAGTATAACTTATTGAAATTTAGTGTTTCCTTATAATGTGCGTTTAAGATTGAAATCTAAATCTAAAATCGAAATTCAAAAGTAGAATTGATTAAAAAATTATTTCCTAATGGTAAAAGCTGCACAAGAATAACCTCCACCAAAAACCATAAGCGATACGACGTCACCTTTCTTAAGATTATCTTGATGCTGAGCAAGAACGAGAGGCGCACTTGCACTTCCGGTGTTACCAAGCTCCTGGATGTTGTTGAGGAATTTATCCATTGGTTCCTCCATCATGCGGGCAAGTTGCTTCACAATACGCATGTTGGCCTGATGAGTGATGAAATAAGTTATATCGTCTTTGGTAAGTCCACACGATTCAAGATTCTTGTTGAGAGCATGTTCCATATATTTCACAGCATACATGAATACATCCCTGCCATCGGGCATTGCGATCCCACATTCTTTGGGACGTAGCATGACACCATCGGGTCCTTTACCCAAGTGACCAAGACTCTCAGTGTATACGTCAAGAATTTCGATGTCATTTTCAGATTCCTTGTCCTTGCTTATAAAGTATGCAACCGCTGCGTCACCCCAAAGATGACCGGCCTTCGGATCTGAATCATTTGAATAATATGAGTTTTGCTCGCTGCAGATGAGGAGAGCCTTTGAGGCTTTGCCCATAGCAAAATAACCTTCTACGATTTCAAGGCCATTCACAAAAGAACTGCATGCTGAGGAAGCATATACAGCCTTAGCCCCTTCTATAGAATATTTACGTTGCACCCTGTGGGCAACAGTACCGACTGTGTCATAAGCACAATAGTGTGCAGCTACAATCAGATCCACATCCTTTATAGGATAGGGGAGACGTGGCAAAGCATTCTCAACAGCCTCGAAAGCCATTGTGTCGATATTTTCATCTGCTGAGCATCTGCTGCGGGTTTGGATGCCGGTGCGCTGCAGAATCCAATCGGCATCAAGACCATTAAGGTTCTTGAAATGTTCATTTGAAATTCTGTCTGACGGTATGTAGTGTCCTATTGCGTTTATATACATATCTGAATATTTTAATTTTTATAATTGATGATTTATCAATGATCATTGATAAATTATCATAACTCTATCGTTTTCTGAGCCCTGACAAAAGAATTGACACGAAAGAATGGCTTAGCTCATCCTTGTCGACTCCGATTTCAGAGAGATCATCTCGTATGTAAGGCACGTCCAGACCTTGTATTGTTTTGGTGATAATAAGTGCTGTTCGGGGGATATTGTCTATTTCAAAAATATTTTCTGCAACACCTTCCGTTAGAATCTGTTGCAGCAGTATGGTCTCTTTTCGACTGACTATACGCCGCGCCCTGTCTACTTTACGTACGTCTCGGAAAAACCATGCGCGTAGTGAGCCGTTGCGGTATACCACCTCCTTCATGGTTTCGAAATGAGCATCAATATATTCCTTAAGTTTTACGTCGGCTGGAACCGGTTTTGCAACAATTGTACGAAGTTGTGAAAGTGCTATGTCAGTTTCCTGTTCTACAACTGCATTATATATGTCACGTTTGCTTTTGAAATATGTGTAGATTGTGCGTCTTCCCTTTTCTGATGCAGACGCGATATCATTCATAGTGGTGTTCTCGACACCCTTTCTTGCGAAAAGTTGCCGTGCTACTTCTATAAATCTTTCTCGTGTTTTAAGTCCCACGCTCAAGTTTTGTTTTTAATGATGGTGTCTCTACAGAATCAAAGGAATTGCACATATATACTCTGATAGTGCAAAGTTAATCAAAAAAATCCCTTTTTCCAAATTAATCATCAAAAATTGAAAATTCTAAAAACCTCAATTCTTAATTAATAATTTCATTTCCGCCAAAGGTTCGGTTTCCACCTCAATTAACTCCTTTGATACGGGATGAATAAATTCGAGTTTTTTTGCAAGTAAGGATATACCGCCTCCGGGGTTGGATCGTTTGGCTCCGTATTTCAAGTCTCCTTTTATCGGTGTCCCTGTAGATGAAAGTTGAACCCGTATCTGGTGTTTTCTTCCGGTTAGAAGTTTCACTTCAAGCAGAGAATACCTTTCTCCCTCTGCCACTACTTTATATTTAAGTTTGGCGAGTTTTGCATCAGGTATCCCTTTGGCTACAACACGTGTCTTGTTAAGACGTCCGTCAGATAATAGCCAAGATTCAATTTCCCCTTCTTTTTCCTTTCTTTTCCCTTCTACGAGAGCCCAGTAAGTTTTATGGATTTCCCCTTTTTTCAGCATCTCATTCAGGCGCCCAAGTGCTTTCGATGTCTTGGCAAAGACTACAAGACCAGTTACGGGTCGGTCAATACGATGAACAACACCGCAGAAGACATTCCCCGGCTTGTTGTATTTTTCTTTCAGGTATGCTTTGACCGTTTCTGAGAGTGGAGTGTCACCGGTCTTGTCACCTTGAACAATTTCGCCGGATTCTTTTCTTACTATAATTATATGGTTGTCTTCGTAGATCGGTGTCATTTCTTTTGAAGAAGTATGTCTTCGGCTATTCTGAAATCGCCTGGATAGGTCACTTTGATGTTTATAGGGTCTCCTTCATAAATATGGATCCTGTTTCCCGCAAATTCTGCCACACTCGCATCATCGGTGAAAGTGGAGCTATCTACATTTTCAGCTTTTTTAAAAGCATCTTTCAGCAATTTAAGTTGGAATACCTGAGGGGTCTGAACAGAAAAAAATCGGGATCTGTCTACGCTTTTATTGTCGTCGGATGTTCCTTCTCTCAATGAGTCTGATACTTTTAGCCCGGGAATAACAGCTCCGTATTTCTTAGCCTCCTCCCATCCTTCACAGATTAGTCTTCGAGATGCAAGTGGGCGCGCTGCGTCATGCACAGCAACAAGACCATCCGTGTCATCTGCAATAAGCAATAAACCTTCTGCAACGGAGTCTTTTCTGGTTTTTCCTCCTGTGGTCAATATATGTGGAGGACAGTCAGTGCCGGCTATCTCTTTCCAATATTCAATGAAGTCGGCGTGCATAACCACAATTAGCGTTGTAGCAGCATCTTCTTGATGGAATGCCCTGAGTGTCCACCAAAGCATCGGGTGTCCGCCGATATTGTGAAATTGCTTTGGAAGAGAATCGCCGGAGCGGCTTCCAACCCCTCCGGCGACTATGATGGCATATTTATATTTCATAAGTTACAATTACATATTCATGCCGCCGTCTACCTGGATCACCTGACCGGTTACGTAGCCCGACATGTCGCTTGCAAGGAAGAGAGCGACATTAGCGATGTCTTCAACCTGACCACCTCTGCGCAAAGGAATTTTCTTGCACCAATCGGCACGTACCTCTTCGGGAAGTGCTGCTGTCATTGCTGTCTCAATGAAACCCGGGGCAATGGCGTTTGCACGTATGCCACGGCTACCAACTTCCTGTGCAATGCTTTTTGCAAGTGCTATAAGACCGGCTTTAGAGGCAGCATAGTTGGCCTGGCCGGCATTGCCGTGAACACCTACCACCGATGCCATGTTGATGATTGAGCCGCTGCGCTGACGCATCATGATGGGGAGAACTGCGTGTATGAAGTTGAATGCTGATTTGAGGTTGACTGCTATAACTGCATCCCACTGAGCCTCGCTCATGCGCATCATAAGACCATCTTTTGTGATACCGGCATTGTTCACGAGGATATCGATAGAACCGAAGTCTTCCTTCACTTTATTCACAACTTCTTCTGTCTGGGCAAAGTCTGCTGCATTTGATGCATATCCTTTTGCCTTTACTCCGTAGGCAGCTATCTCCTCTTCTGTCTTCTTGCCGTTTTCATCGATTACGAGGTCGGTGAACGCTACATTTGCACCTTCTGATGCGAACTTCAGGGCAAGTGCCTTTCCGATGCCACGGGCAGCGCCGGTTACGAGTGCTGTCTTTCCTGCTAATAGATTCATGATTTTTATAGTTTTTGTTATTGGTTATAATCTATTTTCGGTTGCAAAATTAATCAAAATTCTTGAATTACACAAATCGCTGTTTCTTCAAGATGAATTCAACTTCAATTTTGCAGCGATGCACTCCTATTTTGTTCTTATTTGTCATTCAGAGGAGGTCAGGGAACGGAGAATACCCAAAAGACTGTCGCTTATGTGGCGGGGGTCGGCGTTGATATCAAGTAGAGTGCCATCTTTATTGACAAGCCTGTAGGAAGGATAGGATGATACTTTTAGATAGTTTTCAAGCATTTGCTGTTTATCTCCCGGTAAATTGTAGTGGACTACATTTTCACCGGTCACTCCGTATTCGGCTATAACATTTTTCCAACCCTCCTCTTCACTATTGTTGGCGAAAAACATATAGACCACTCCATAGGGATCAAGAGCCGTCCTCTCTTCTGAAAACTCTTTTAATGCCGCCTTGCATGGGCCGCACCACGTGCCCCAGACATCCACGAGCACAATGCGCCCACGAAACGGCTCCATCACCTTGTCAAATAGTTCCTTACCCGATTGCACACCTGCAAGGTCCTCTGCTTTAACCATAATTCCGTTGCCCAGATCAACTTCGATTGATGCTATTTGCTTGTATTTTTCATTTGATGCGTGCACGGAATTTCGGGCAATCGGAAGATTGATGCAGCTGTCTATCAGATTTTCATACACATCAGGAAGAGCCTTGCGGCTATCGTCAATCCATTTATTGAGCTTTTGTGAATAGGCTATGTCATGAATAAGCGGAGACGCGTGGAGTGAGTCAAGAGTCGCTTGAAGTAACTTAAACTCAAATACACCGCTTATGTCCCTGAAGTTCCGTAAAGTGTCAAATATCTGGACAATGTATTGCCGGGGTAATGTATCGAGATCACCTGAATTACGCATGCTGTCGATTTCAGCCCTTATGCGATTTGCAATCGGTTTGGCTTCTTCATATTTTTCCGGATCAATATCGATATATGTTTCATAAACACCTCTATTGAAACTTAACGGTATGTGGAGCCTATACTGAGAAGTGCTGACACCGTCGTCGATAAAATCTCTCAAAAATGCAGATGTCAATATCAAATCTCCCGATAATGGCAAATCAGATATGTTTTTCCAAATATTTTCAAGGATGAATTCCCTTACCGGTTTCGGAATGATAAAATCACGTGTTGAAAAACGGCTTTGACCTGCATTAAATGCTATTTCATTGAGTGCACATCTTTTCATGTATATGCTCCATAATGGGGAAAGTCCCGGTATAGTTTTGGCAATACTATCGATAACGGCGTTCTGATGATTTAAATAATTCCTAAGCATCAATGCATATTCCGCACCGTTTTGGCCATGTTCCATACTCTGTGGCCAGTCGTTGACTGTATGGGAAGCAAGTTCATTGAGAAGACGGCTCTTATCTCCCATCCATAGAGGAAGCTTCGTTGAAAAGTCATAAAGCAGGAAATATGTCTCATTGGGCTCAACCGGAACTTTAAGATATTCCCTTCCTATCATGAAATCAATAGTCTGGGTATTATGAACCGGGAAGGTAATGCTGAATATTCCCTGGGAATCAACAGGCGCATAATACATCGCTTTCTCATCCTTGAAGATATCTGTATACTTCACGCTAATCTCTGAAATGCGGGAATCAGCATCCATATCTTTCAGATATCCACATATTTTCACTGAGTCTCCTTCTTGATATCCATTGTCAACAATCGATATTGCTCCCCCTTCTGCAGGGTAATCAGGCATGAACATACTTGCAATCCGGCTTGCAGAAATATCCTTTCTGCCTGAAATTTTCAGAGTCCGTTTACCATCTTTTTCTTTACCGGCTTTAATTTTTAGTTTGTCAGATCCGTTGGTAATGGTAAAATTCCCTTTGACAAAATCCTTGTTGCCGTATTGCCATATTCGATTGCCGTAGACGGCGAAATCAGGGAAGAAACCTATTATCCAATCGCCCGTGGAGTCATCTCGCCAATTGCTTGATTCCAAAGAATCACTCCGCGGAGCTACTCCTGTCAGATTGAAGCCATCAATCAAAGCCGCTCCCTCCATGAAATCAAAACTTCTTGTAGAGACAGGCAACGGCTCAAAATGGAAGATATATTCCTCTCGGCAAGTCGGGTTGATTTTATGCCATTGATCAAGTTCTATACCTTCGGCAGAGATGAGTTTATACGATTTCATCATGGTTTTCAAAGAAGTTTCTGAAGAAAAACGTATATTGGAATTTCTGTAAGGTTGCCAAAAATCAAGATACACCACAGTCTCTTCCGGCTTGAATTCCACTTTCTTGATCTGATATGAAATTCTATTTTCGAGAGATTTGGGGTTTATATTGCCGGTAGGATAATCCCATACTTTAATTGCATCAGAGGCAAATGATGACCCTGAAATGATTAGAGAAGCGAGAAATATAATTATTCGTGCCATATAACGTTATTTGTCAATGGTTTGAACATACTTGTCAATAAGTTTCTCCATGCTGTCAGTGATTCTGGACATCTTCTTGAACAATTTCTCAGATTCCTCCATTCTTAAAGGTGTTGTAAGATTATAATCTCTAAGGTCTTGCAATTGATGCTGGAGTTCATCTAATAGATCCTGATAGGCATCCAGTGCAACCTTAAGTCTTGCCGCTTTTTCATCTTCTTTGGCATTCACATTGTTTTGAGAAGAGAATACGGGTGGTTGCTGTGGATAATAATATGACCATTCGCTCAACGCTGCATTATATTCTGCAAGATTATTTATGTCATAATAGCCATTATGCACTGTCATGTCTAATGTGAACCCGGGTATGAAATAAGTGTCAATCCATGCTGAACAAAGTTTATCTCCCGGAAAAAGCGCACGTATTCTGCCCGACATTATTTCATCAATCTCAGTTTCAAACCGGAATTTCTTATTTTTCACCGGCACTCGGGCTACAATATCTTCATTATTGATATTTCCGTTAAAATTAGTCATGTAAATGTTATAGCAGGAATCCTTGATACTGGGGTCAACATGTCCCTGAAGAATGAACTTCCTGCTTTGAGTGGCATTCTGAGAAAAGCCAGTCTTGTCTGATGAAACTTTTCTGTTTTGGGCGTCTGATGGAGTTGGCATCATTGCCAAATAAAGAAGCGATAGAATAGTAAAGATTAGTTTTTTCATATTGTTATATTTATCATTTGTCAAACAATGGTTGTTGGATATCATTATCTTTGGAATAGAAATTTTGGATAATATTTTCCACTTCTTCTATGTTCTGCCGGAGCCTTTCAACATATTCCATGGGATCTTCGCGGTCAAGGCTGACGGAATTGATACCGTATCGGCTTTGCGGCGCTATGGGCATCGGACCCAAAATATTGGCTGCAAAGAGTGGCATGGTGCCGGTAGGCTCATTATGATTCTCTTCAGTAATTTGTGCAAAAACTACATAAGGCGCATCTTCAATGAGCAGGACATCCTGACCATCTTTCAAGGCACTTTCCTCTTTTATCTGATCAATATTCTCCTTTTCTTCCAAGATAGGGATAAGTTTCTCATTTTCATCATTTGATTGAGATTGTGGGGTAATTGTTGTTTTTGCTTCTGACGATAACATTGCGTTTGCATGTTGCTCAGACACCACAATTATTGGTTTCTTATCGTATTCTTTCTCTATTTGTTGTTTAGTGCCTTTATGAAGATCCGTACCATAATAATTAGCGGCGACTTTCATTTTATCGATAGGCTTGGATAGTTGGTCTTGATGGTAAGATGTCGTCGTGAATACGAGAGTCACTACCGCAGCCGATGCAATGGCGGCTGCGAGCCAAGGCATAAACCGATGGTAGGGATGTTTCGGTTTTGCTTGAACCCTCTGCATCACTTTGTCTTTAAAATCAGAGGATACTCGGAAATCACATTTCGGACTGAGAATGCGCTCTATATCTTCTTCCTTATAATACTTATTATCCCTTTCCATATCCTAAATTGAACTTTTGTTTTATGTAATTTATTGCGTAGCGATAACGCGACTTTGCCGTGGATTCCACCGTGTCCTGCAGGTCAGCAATCTGCCGGAACGTAAGATTGTCATAACATTTAAGTCTGACAGTTTCCGCTTGTTCAGCAGGGAGATCTTCAAGTAGTCGGTTTATTCTCTTGAACTCTTCATGAATATCTCTGTCATCTTCATCTGCATATTCTATTGTGTCGTACAATGGAAGTTCTTTCTGCTTGTTCTTACGAAGATAGTCAACATAAGCGTTGTTGACACTGGCAAACAAATAGTGGTCAATATCCTTTATCACATGTCCGCTTGCAATCTTCTTGAAGAGGGCTACAAAAACGTCCTGAAGCAAATCTTCGGCATCTTCTCGATTCCCTATCCGCATGAATGCAAATCTGAAGAGTCGATCCTGATACTGACCGACTATTTCTTCAAAATGATTTATGTCAGGGAGCGTTTTTGAGCCCATTAACCATCATACTTTAATAAATACTTACATCCTCTAAGACGTAATGTTATCAAAATAGATTTAAAAAAAATGTTTTTTTTTATAAAAATTACAAATAATGTATATAACGGTTTGGTACTCAAATAAATGATGCGCTTTTGTTTCTCGGTTTTGTTCAGACAGGATCTACATCGTAGTGGATCTGGGAGGTTTTTATCCGGGAATCAGGAGCCAGACGTTCGTAGACATGACGCAGTAGAGCTTTCACTTTTTTCATGGAGGCTCCGGATTCTACTTTCAGCATTATCTGTTGGATATACCATGTGTTGACACGCGAAACAAAAGGCCGTTCCGGTCCGAGAACTCTTCCGCCAAACACCTCTCTTAGCGCCATGGCAAGCATTACTGCGGCAGCATCGCAGGTTGCAGCATCCTTATTGCGTATATAGACATTTATGATTTTGGAAAACGGCGGATAGAAATACTTCTGTCGTTCTTCCAATTCCTCTTTATAATAGGAAGCGTAGTCATGGTTTCTTACATGCTCGAGAACCTTCTCTTCAGATTTTGTGGTCTGAATGAGTACTCTGCCCGGTTCCTTTCTCCTCCCCGCACGCCCGGCAACCTGCTCAAGCATGTTGAAAGCACGCTCTGTCGAACGGAAATCAGGGAAATTCAGCAATGTGTCGGCATTAAGAACTCCAACAATCTTCACCTTTTCAAAATCAAGACCTTTAGAAACCATCTGCGTACCGACGAGAATGTCAGTATGGTGTTCGGCAAAATCTTCAATCAGGTCCTGATATGCCTGTTTGTTGCGAGTTGTGTCAAGATCCATTCTTGCGATTTTCTTATCAGGGAATTCCTCCTGAACTTCTTCCGCAATTCTTTCTGTCCCATAACCATACTTTTCAAGAGTATTCTCTCCGCAAGCAGGACATAAATCAGGTAAGGCTTGTGTAGATCCGCAATAATGGCAGCGCAGAAGCTTACTCCCTTTATGATAGACCATGCTGACATCACAATTTCCACATTTTGGACTCCACCCACATGTCTGGCACACCACAACCGGTGCAAAACCACGACGATTTTGAAACATTATAGCCTGCCATCCTGAATCAAGAGCTTCCTTTGTCTTTTTAAACAAAGGCGTTGAGATAATACCCTTCACTCTTTTCTGCTTTCGCATCTGCCGCATGTCGATAATCTCGACATCAGGAAGGGATGCACCTTCATAGCGCTCAGATAAGGTCACCAATCCAAACTTTCCGTTTTGAGCCTTCCAATATGTTTCGACTGACGGTGTGGCGGAGCCGAAAAGTGTTTTTGCTCCATGCAATGAAGCAAGAACAGTTGCGGCATCACGGGCATTGTAGCGTGGAGCTGGATCATATTGCTTATATGATGCTTCGTGTTCTTCATCAACAATCACAAGACCAAGTCGGGCAAAAGGGAGGAAAATGGAACTTCTAACACCAAGCACAACCATGGGCTCATTACTTTTGAGTAATGTGTTCCAGATATCAACACGTTCACTGTCTGAAAATTTTGAGTGATATATCAGAAGTCTGTTGCCAAACACTTTCCTGAGCCGATCAGTAAGTTGTGTTGTCAGCGATATTTCCGGCACAAGATATAAAACCTGATTCCCTTGATCGAGCACCTCCGCTATCAGATCACAATAAATCTCAGTTTTGCCTGAACCGGTGACTCCGTGAAGAAGCGTAATGGCATGATCGCGAAAAGAATCCCTGATCTCTTTAGCTGCCTTTGCCTGTAAGGGAGAAAGCTTCACATCATTACGAGTTGATTCTGATGTAGACTCAAACCGATTGACTTTATCCTTATAAATCTCTAATATTCCTTTGTCAACAACAGCCTTAAGCACCGCCTGAGATATACCGCTTGCCTTAAGCAGAGTATCTTTTTCGACATCCCGGATAGCTTCTCCCTTCACCATAAATTTTGATAGGTCAAGATATGCGAGAATTACAGCCTGTTGCTGTCGGCTGCGCGATGTCATGTCGAAGAAACTGTGGATTTTTTCGTCATCCTCACGATTGCAAAGCATACGAATCTTAGTGATTGTCTTGGGCCGATACTTTTCAACCACCTTCTCATCCACTCTTACAACACCAACTGCAAGGAGAGCATTGACATGAGGTGCCACATTCTTGATGCCCAATGTCTTTTCAAGTCCTGCTAGTGAATCCTTTCCGTTGTGCTGCAGAGCTGCAACAATCTCTGCTTGCCGTTCAGTGAGTCTGACTCCTTCTTCCGAGTCAAACTCAGGATTTAGAGTAACCACACTCTCGCTCTCAATTTTTAATCCTGTCGGTAATGCCGCCTTCATGACGTCTCCAACTGAACATAGATAATAGTCGGCTATCCATTCCCAAAATTTAAGTTGAGGATACCTGAGGGCAGGATGTGGGTCAAGAGCCGCCATGATCTGTTTCACTTCATAATTATGAGGTGGCGTCTGATCTATTCCGGCAACTATTGCTGTGTAATATTTCTTCCTGCCAAACTGAACGAGCACACGAGTGCCGATACCCACATAATCGCGGCTATCATCCGGCACCTCATACGTGAAGGTGCCCTGCACTGGCAGAGGTAGTATTACTTGAATCAGCATTCTTATTTACAAAAGAGTTTATTTTTTACAAATTTACTCTTTATTTTCGATCTTTCAAAATGAAACCGGCATTATTTTCAAAGTTTCCACTCTGCTTTGTGATTACCACTCCTGGCCTCTGAAGCCTGAAAACTGATAAATGATGTCTTAAGGTTGAAATATGTTGTAGAGCATATTTTCTTGCAAAAATATGTTAATATTAAGTTTGAAAAATCAAAATGTAGGTGATTTTATATGTTATGCAACATGTTTGTGTCATTTTGTCAAAAATAATTTGGTGGCGTGGATTTTTTGCCTTATCTTTGTACTCAGAATCTAAACAATCTTTTTACCTTAAGATTTTTTACCTGTAGAAACTCATAAATTGGGCTCGACCGTGGTGGTTAGGCCCTTTTTGCTTTTTTATTCTATTATTATCTATGGACCATGCTCCAATCTCAATTAATTTTTGTAATTTTGCACCATAAAAAGACGAATTCCTATGCTCGACAATTTTGACAGAAACCATCTTTGGCATCCATATACCACCACACATGACCCTCTTCCAACATATAAGGTGGATCATGCTGACGGTGCTATCATCACTCTTGATGATGGCAGAGAACTGATTGATGGTATGTCATCATGGTGGTGTGTTATCCACGGCTACAACCATCCGGTATTGAATAAGGCAATTGAGAAGCAAATAGCCAAGATGAGCCATGTGATGTTTGGAGGTCTCACCCATGATCCTGCAATAGAATTGGGTAAGCTCTTGCTCGATATCCTGCCACCTTCCATGAATCGCATTTTCTATGCAGATTCCGGTTCAGTCGCTACGGAAGTGGCTATGAAAATGGCAGTGCAGGCTCAAAATAATCCAAGCCGCACGAATTTTGCTACGATTAGAAGTGGTTACCATGGCGACACATGGAATGCCATGTCTGTATGTGACCCTATAACCGGCATGCATGGGGCCTTTGGGCCATCTCTTCCCATCCGTTTTTTTGCAGATGCGCCTCAATGTGGTTTTCATGACGAATGGAATCCGGATGATTTCTTGTCTATGAGAAACCTTCTCGATCAACACGGAGATTCTATAGCGGCAGTGATTCTTGAACCAATTGTGCAAGGTGCCGGGGGCATGCGTTTCTATCATCCCCAATATCTCATAGAACTCCGCAAGGAATGCGACAACAGAGGAATTTTGCTTATTTTTGATGAAATAGCTACGGGCTTTGGTCGCACCGGTAAACTTTTTGCATGGGAGCACGCCGGTGTGCAGCCGGATATAATGCTGATTGGCAAGGCACTTACAGGAGGATATATGACTTTTTCAGCAGTCGCTACTTCTGAAAAGGTTGCGGATATGATTTCATCAAGCGAGGCCGGTTGCATAATGCATGGTCCTACTTTCATGGGTAATCCTTTGGCATGTGCTGTGGCGATTGCAAGCATCAAACTTCTTTTGGCAAGCCCATGGAAGAAAAGAATTATGGAAATTGAATCAGTACTTAAAGAAGAGTTGTCGCAGGCGAAAGAGCTTCCTTTTGTAAAGGAGGTCAGGATTCTTGGTGGAATTGGCGTCATAGAACTTCACGAATACATCTCATGGCTCGGTGAGTTTCAGAAAATGTGTGTTGAAGAAGGAGTATGGATTCGGCCTTTTGCCCACAATGCCTACCTTATGCCCCCATATCTTGCGGTCTCTGACGACCAAGTGCGCATATTGGCTCGAAAACTTATAAAAATCTTGAAAAAGATTCACAACTATTCATAAAATCAAATTGTTCCAATAGTGGGGAAGTATCTGGAGCATACGAATTTTACAAATAAATTTGCAGGGACGCGCAGCATGTGTGTCCATCATGAAAAATATGGCAGAAACTATTAAAGAAATAGAAGAAATAAATGCAGAGGAGCTTCGCGTTACGGAAAAGGCAATTGAAATGCTCCGTACCGTCTTCGATCCTGAAATTCCGGTGAATGTATATGATCTTGGCCTAATATATAAGATCGATTACGATGTAGACACTAAGACTCTGCATGTGGATATGACACTGACAGCTCCCAGTTGCCCGGCTGCTGATTTCATTCTTGAGGATGTACGTCAGAAGCTCGTTAGCATCAAGGGGTCTGAAAAAGTGGATCTCCGGCTTGTCTTTGAACCGGCATGGGACCAGTCCATGATGTCGGAAGAGGCTAAGCTTGAACTCGGATTCATGTGATATATATTATTCCGTGAGAACATATTTTCTGAGCGATATGCATTTAGGTGCCCCGTATTTCCCGGATTCAAGGGAATCGGAGCGTCGTGTCGTGGCATTTCTTGATTCGATAAAGGAAGATGCGGAAGCAATCTATCTTCTTGGAGATGTACTCGATTATTGGTATGAATACCGCTATGTAGTGCCACGCGGTTTTGTTCGTTTTTTCGGCAAACTTGCCGAACTTGCAGATTCCGGGATAAAGATTACATGGATGATTGGTAATCATGATATCTGGATTTTTGATTATCTTCCATCCGAATTGGGCATTAGGGTGGTTGATGGTTCTCTTGTCGAATATATATATGGTCAAAATGTATTCATGGCTCACGGCGATGGGGTAGGGGAGCATCCATGGACTTTCCGTTTCCTCAGATCTTTGTTTCGTTCAAAAGTGTGCCAATTCTTTTATTCGGCAATACATCCGCGGTGGACAATCCCATTCGCTTACTCATGGAGTCGACATAGCCGTGCCACAGGGCGCAAGGCAGGGCAGGAGTGGCATCCTTTGCTTGAGAAACTTGAAAGTTTTTCGCAAACATATCTTAATAAGCATCCGGATATTAATCATTTCATCTTTGGCCATCTCCATATCCTTAAGCAGGAACAGTTGTCTTCAACTTGCGATCTGACTGTGCTCGGTGATTGGATAAGTACATTCTCTTATGCCGTGATGACACAAGATGGAAAATTGACATTACATAAATTTTCTGAGAGTTGAAAGGACCGGAGTAAGATCTTCACGTTTGAGATTGGCTGCCAATGATAGCCTGAGTCGTTCTGTTCCGGCGGCTACTGTTGGCCTTCGTATGGGTAAGGCATCGACTCCGACTTTTCTTAATGCCTCTGCCATTTTGATAGCTCTTTCTGCGCTCCCGGCATGCACCGGCACTATCTGGCTACGGCTCGTGCAATTGAGTCCTGTTATTTCCTCAATTTCTTTTCTGAACCATTCCGACAGTTCAATCAGATTTCTTCGTTCTTCGTACATCCCTTGCAGTTTTTCTATCATTAATCTGTTCCATGCAGCAACTGAGGGTGGCAGAGCAGTGGAAAAGATAAAACTACGTGCGCTGTTCACAAGATATGAATGAAGCTCAGGAGAAGTGGCGATGAATGCTCCATATCCCGCAGCCGCTTTCCCAAGTGTTATGACGAGAAAATCTATATCATTTGTAAGCCCAACTTCCTCTGCAACTCCAAGTCCATGCTTTCCAAACACACCGAAAGCATGAGCTTCGTCAATATAAAGAAGCACATTTGGATAATCTTTTTTTATTCCTACCAGATCTTTTAAGGGGGCGATGTCTCCGTCCATACTGAATACAGACTCTGTTGCCACAATGACACTCCTGTAGTCTGAAGCCTTTCTCTCAAGTATTGTTCGAAGCTTATCCATATCATTGTGAGGGAATCTTGCAGAGTCTCCATGGCCAAGCCTTATACCGTCGATCATTGATGCATGTGCTAATTTGTCGCTAACGATTAGCGTGCCCGGCACCGATAGTGCAGACAGTGCTCCTACATTTGCATGGTAACCGGAGTTCAGAAGAATTGTTTTTTTTCCGTAGAGCGAGTCAAGATAACTTTCAAGTTCCAAGTGAACTGATTGGGTCCGCTGCAGAAGACGCGATGCGGATGCTGACATTGGAGCATCGTTAAATCTACTGTGATATTCTGGAATAAACTCTGTAAAACGTTTTCCCAATCCCATATAGTCGTTGCTCACAAGGTCAAGTCCAACTTGTGATTCCGGAATTTTGCGTAGTCTATTTTCCTCTTTAAATGAAGTCAATATTTCATCGTAGATCATTGCTGTCATTCTGATTGTTGGCAATGTCATCTTCTCTCTCTTTGCGCAAGCGCTCTTTTTTCTTGAGGAAAAATATCAGGGCAACAATGACGATTGTCTCAGCTCCCACTGTAGCCCAGAACCTCATGTTTTCTCCGGCTCTCAGCAAGTCAAGTCCAAAATGGAAAGTCATGAAGAGGAAATATATGAATAGTAATGTCGGAAGCCAGATATATTTGTATTTTCTCATATTATAATAAATCAAGAATTCAGTTGTCGATTTTGTATTTTGAATCCTGAGGATTGAATTTTCCTTCTTGCAGATGGTTGTAGATTCTGACGCATGCCAATGCGTCAAGTGCTGCATAATTCCGTTGAGCATCGGCAAGCTGGTCTGCTTCCCAGTTTGAAAGACGTTGAGATTTAGACAGTCGTTTACCGAAGAGAATACCATATAGTTTTGACAAGCTTTTGTCTACAATATTCCATTGGGTCACGTATTGCTGCAGTTCTATGAATCCCTGAGGGTCGAAAGCAAATTTCTTATGAAGATTCCTGAAATCATCGTGAATTGAAAGTCCTACTTTCAATTTATTCTCATCTTCAAGTAAATCTTTGAGCAAACCGGGAAATCCGATCTTGTTGATTCGAAAAAGATAACATACATCAGTTGTGGCGAGTTGAACAAGCGAAACATCATAAACCTGCCCCTTTTTGAACGACGGTCGGGTCTCTGTATCAAATCCGATGAGATCACTTTCACGGAGTTTTTCAACCGCTTTCTCTATCATTTCAGGGTTGTCGACCACTACGATCGATCCTTGATATTGAGCGGTTGGCAATTCTGCAAGTTGCTGTTTGGATATTGATATTTCCATGAAGGATACTCTCTTATTGATGTAGGTTGTTAAACTATCTTTGCCTCATCTGCTATATAGAAACTTTTGAAAACTATGGAGAGAGTAGGTTTGCCTTCAAATACAATGCAAAGTTACTATTTTTTTTTGACTTCTTCAAGAATTTTATTAACTTTGCACTTGTATTTGCGTTATTTCTGATAAATGCGTAAATCGTAGTATTGTGAATCTCTGAGTAAAAAATATTATTAACTCAAAACAACAGCAATTATGAAGACACTCCACAAAGTCTTTCTGGTGGCTCTCGTTGCCATCTTCTCTTTCGGATATGCCTCCGCAGATTTTCGTTTTGGTGTAAAAGCCGGACTAAATTTCAACAAACTTAGCCTTAAAAACGTGCAAGGTGCAACTGACGCAATCAATGGTTCAAAGACCGGCTGGATGGCTGGTGTGATGGCGGAATTTACTGTGCCTATCATCAATATCGGTATGGATGCATCTCTGCTGTATGCGCACCAGGATCTCACCAAAGAGCAGGAAGTATATTACGACAACAAGAACTTCATAGATCTTCCTATCAACTTAAAGTGGAAAATCGGTTTGCCTGTTGTTGGTAAGATTGTTTCGCCGATCATCTATACCGGACCGGATTTCCTTTTCGCCCTCAACAAGCAGACTATTTCAAATATTCAGTCTAAGACTTGTGAGGTTGGTTGGAACATTGGTATTGGTGTTGAACTTCTAAATCATTTGCAGATAGAAGGTGGCTATTGCATTGGTCTCAATAATGTAGCTAAATATATTGATGTGGTTAACACTGCAGACCTCAAGGCTAAGAAAAACTACTGGACACTGACCGCCGCTTATCTTTTCTAAAAATTTCGATTGATGAAGAAACTTGTTTTGGCCCTTATTGCCATTATTTGTGGCTTAGGAGCAAATGCAGAACTCCGTTGGGGTCCAACTGCAAGCGTAAATTTCAATACATTTCATTGGAAGGAGCCTCTGCTCGATACACATCTACGAACCGGTTTTGATGCGGGAATCATGACTGAAATTATGATTCCCGGTATCGGTTTCGGAGTAGATGCCGGGCTGACCTACGGAATGCGTAGCGCTCGTGTTGATTTTGGGAAATGGGAAATATGGAACAGCGACGGTTTTGGTAATGAAAATGTCATAGTGCATACTGTCAATGTTCCTCTTCATCTTCGTTTCAAGTACACGCGTCTTGAAGGTCTTGAAGAGACAATAGCGCCACTTGCTTATGTGGGACCTATGTTCTCGTTTAATGTCGCAGGAAATTGCAAAGCTCTTGAACAGCCTGCTGGTACTGTGTCTCTTGATTTTGGCATTGGTTGCGAGTTGTTTCAGAAACTTCAGGTGTCTGTAGGTTATCTTTGGGGCCTCAGCTATACCACCCGGACAGTGAAGCTCGAAAACTTGTCGGCTCGTTCAGATGGGTTTAGAGTAAATTTTGCTTGTTTCTTCTGATTAAATGAAGATTGAGTTTATAAAAAGAGGTGCGGAGACGCGCCTCATTCTTATATTTGCCGGGTGGTCTACCGACTCCCGGTATTATATTGATTGTGTGGCTGATGGTTGGGACACGGCTGTAGTAAGCGATTACCGCGACTTGTCGATGCCTCAACTGCCGGAGCAATACTCAACCATATATATATTCGCCTACTCGTTGGGTGTTTGGGCCGCTGCGAATTCTAAGCTCCATGCCGCTGCAAGAATAGCAATTTGTGGCACTCCGATTCCTGCGTCCGATGAATTCGGTATTCCTGAAAACGTATTCATGGGAACTGCCGATGGTCTTGACACTCGCTCGCTTATGAAGTTTCACCTCAGGATGGCTGGCGATAAGTCTTCTTATAGTCGGATTTCGCCTCTCCTCCCATCATCCCCTGACATTGATTTACTTAAGCAAGAACTCTATCTTATAGCATCGCAGGCTGAGGTAGATGTGCCTCTATGTAGATGGCACAGGGCTTACATAGCAGATTCCGACCGTATCTTTCCATCTCCTAATCAAATTCGTTTCTGGTCGGGCTATGATGGAGTCGAGAAGATCATCTTGCATTCATCTCATGCGGCAAACATTGTAGAGATAGTGAAGCAGTGTCTGCCAAACTTGCAAGGAATAGGGGAAGGCTTTGGTAAAGCAGTCGCGACATACAATGAAAATGCCATAATTCAGACGGATGTATGCGAAAGGATCGGAAAGAAATTGAAAGATATATCGTGTGGCGTCAAAGGAAAGGTGAATTCTGTTTTGGAGATAGGCGTAGGCAATGGGCTTCTGACAGATATATGGCGACAAATTTTTACAGTAGAAAGGGTGGACTTTGTAGACTTGATTGAGATGAAAAGATTCGGTATAGCCGATTATGAAAGATATATTATTGCTGACGCTGAGCAATGGCTTGAATCTTCATCAGATAAATACGATCTAATACTAAGTTCTTCCGCCATACAATGGTTTGCAGATCCAGTAAACTTCATCAAAACTGTCAGATCCCATCTGAACCCTGGTGGAACTGCAATTATCTCGACCTTTGTCAAAGGCAATCTCCGGGAACTGGACGAGGTGAGGCTGAGTCCTATCATTTACCGTTCGGTAGAAGAATATAATGAAATCCCAGATGTTGAAATTGAGGAATGGGAACGTACATTGTTTTTCCCTACTATGAGGGAGATGCTCATGCATCTTAGGCTCACCGGTGTCTCACCGCGACGTAAATCCCCGCCAACTGCAAAAATTAATGTGTTGCATGTCAAAAACATGTCTTCCCTTTCACCGCAGCTGACCTATCATCCCCTCATTATCACAATAACTGCATAATGTAATTATCCGACCAGACTTATATTTTGAGAATATAAAGAAGACGCGATTAAAGAATAAAGGAGTAATGTGATAATCTTCTTCATTTTTTTAGAGATTGTGAAAGGGCCTGTCAATAATCAGTGCCCATTGCTAATATTGTGTTGTTCGATTTTGGAACGAATGATGCCGTTGAGGATTTGTCCTACAGGAAGACCAACCCTAACTCTGCCGACTTTGACCGTAGGAGTTACTATGGGTTCGACATAGTATCTATTGGTGCCAAATTGTTGCACAGTCTGGGCTCCAACATTTACTCCAAATGTCTCATTGAATTGATAGCTCATGTATCCTCCGAAAGTTGAGACTCCATAGAATCCAATCATCGATGGATGCATAGGAAACCCTTTGGGTTTTCCAATATAGTAGGTGCCGAATGCGGTGAGGGAAATTTTAGGTGATATCAGATATTGAATATTGCCGGCAACACCATATTGGGTATGCAAGCCATTGAAATAACCATATTTGTTAGCTATTGCACCTGCATAGAGAGACAACTTCCCAATATTCTGGTTGATGCCGATAGTTCCACTATGAATCTGCATAAGTCCCGGGAAATCTCTTATGCTGCCGTGTGCAATAAAGTGTGCGTTTTTCCATAAGGGAATGACAGCTGTGCCGGGAAGCACCGGATTTTCTGCATGTTTGAAAGGACTGACATACATTAAGCTGTCAAAATTTAATTCAAGCTTATGATATTCATTTAAAGAATACATCTTATCAGTACGAGATAATGTATCTGAAAAGTTCGGGCTTATTGAATGTTTGCCTATGCTGTCAGGAATTGCATAATGGTTTACGATTATATCATTTTCCATTGTCTGTCCGAAACAACCTATCGGAAATATAGCCAACAGGAAAAAGAAACAATGCCTAAAATATCGATTCATCTTTGTCATAGCATTTCTCAAGACTATAGCGTTGTCATTTCAGTGAGTATGACAGCGGGAAAATGTTTATCAAGATACCTTTTCAGGTAGGTGATGGTGTCAGCGCAGATTATTGGGTCCTTGTCGAAATGATGGTTGTAGACCACTTCGGCCAATTTTATCCCATATTCCTCGATGGCATATAGTGTAAGTAAAGTATGATTGATGGAGCCAAGTTGTCCGTTTGTCACAACTATTGCCGGTAACTCATGATCCTTTATGTAGTCAATCGTCAGGTATTCCCCCTTTAAAGGAACCATTATTCCTCCGGCTCCTTCTATCAGCACTACGTCGTAGCGAGATTCAAGAATCTCAGTGGCTTTCTCGATTTTGTTGAAATCAATTGCTCTGTTATCGATTTTGGAAGCAAGATCGGGTGAACATGGATAGCTGAATATCTCAGGAGCTGTAATCAGTTCTTTGTCTTCTTCAGTCATCTGTATGCCCATTATTTGACGATGCACCTCAATGTCTTCGCTTCTTCCTTCATTTCCGGTCTGAATGAACTTCTGAGTTATGACAGTCTTTCCCTCATTCATGTAGCGTTTTGCCAACCAACCGGTAGCCCAGCTTTTCCCCACATCGGTCCCTATACCCGTAACAAAATATCTCATCTTATTCTATTCTTTAATATCTATAATCAAGCCACGGCCCATAAAGCCGTGGCTTGTATTAATTCCTAAATGCTTAAACGAATATACTTCAGTATGCAAACATCGGGTAATCGTTCATAAGTTCGTTGACTTCCCTACGGACATTGGCGATTTCCTCCTCATTGTCTGCATTGGTAAGAACACGGTCTATTAGCTCAGCAATCTTCACCATCAGATCTTCTTTGGCTCCACGGGTTGTGATTGCCGCAGTGCCGAAGCGAAGTCCGGATGTAAGGAACGGACTGCGGCTGTCGTAAGGCACCATATTCTTATTTGCTGTGATGTCTGCTTCAACAAGAACTCTTTCCGCCTTCTTCCCGCTCATGTCGGGGAATTTAGTGCGTAGGTCTACAAGCATACAGTGGTTGTCCGTGCCGTCTGAAATGATCTTGTAGCCTCTTTTTGATAGTTCCTCGGCAAGAACTTTCGCATTCTTCTGCACCTGAAGTGCATATTCCTTCCATTCCGGCTGGAGTGCCTCTCCAAAAGCAACAGCCTTGGCTGCTATTACATGCTCAAGCGGACCACCTTGAACACCGGGGAATACAGCACTGTCGAGAAGTGCAGACATCTTCTTGATTTCACCCTTAGGAGTCTTTTTACCCCAGGGGTTGTCGAAGTCCTTACCCATGAGAATCATACCACCACGAGGGCCACGAAGTGTCTTGTGGGTAGTGGTTGTTACTATATGAGCGTGTTTCACCGGGTTCTCAAGCAATCCTGCAGCAATCAGACCGGCGGGGTGTGCCATATCCACCATGAAGATTGCACCAATCTCATCTGCAAGCTTGCGGATGCGTGCATAATCCCATTCGCGGCTGTATGCGCTTGCTCCGGCTATAATCAACTTAGGACGCTCTGCACGAGCCTTTTCCTCCATCTCTTCATAGTTGACACGTCCATCTTCCTCTTTTACCGTATAGCTGATGGGTTTAAATACGAGGCCGGAGAAATTAACAGGGCTGCCGTGGCTAAGATGACCGCCATGGCTAAGGTCCATACCCATGAATTTATCACCCGGCTCAAGGCAAGCCATAAATACAGCCATATTAGCCTGAGCTCCGGAATGCGGTTGAACGTTTGCCCATTCGGCATCAAAGAGTTTCTTTGCTCGTTCGATAGCCAAGTTTTCAGCCTCGTCCACCACCTGGCAACCTCCATAGTAGCGTTTGGCCGGATACCCTTCAGCATACTTATTTGTTAGGCAACTGCCCATAGCACGCATCACCTCATCGCTTACAAAGTTCTCGCTTGCAATCAGTTCGATGCCGCGGCGCTGACGAAGGTGTTCGCGGTCAATTATATCGAATATTTCGTTATCTCTTTTCATTGTCAAATCATTAATAGTTAATAGTTGATCATTGATCATTAATCATTATCCTCCAAAGTTATCATAATGGATAGATTCCGGCTCAACACCAAGATTATAGAGCATATTATTCACAGCGTTGCTCATTGGGCCGGGACCACACATGTAATATTCAATCTCCTCTGGAGCATCATGATCTTTCAAATAGGTGTCATACATTACATTGTGAACGAATCCCGGGGTATATTTCACCCCTGCTGCATCGGCTGCCGGATCCGGACGGTCAAGTGCAAGATGGAAGTGGAAATTAGGGAACTCTTTCTCAAGTTCAAGGAAATCGTTAAGATAGAACACCTCATTGAGGGCCCTCGCTCCATAGAAATAATCCATTCTGCGGTTTGTCGTGTTTAATGTCTTAGTGAGCCACATGATCTGAGCGCGGAGAGGTGCCATACCGGCGCCTCCACCTACCCATATCATTTCCTTATCAGAGTCTACAATAGGATGGAAGTCTCCATAAGGACCAGACATCATAACCTTGTCGCCGGGTTTAAGGGTAAAGATATAGCTTGATGCTATGCCCGGGGGCACATCCATGAAGCCAACCTGTGGTTTCGGCTTGAATGGGG
>CAYQXG010000052.1:0-22107 GCA_964421525.1 uncultured Sangeribacter sp.
GTATCCGCCGCAGAACCCCTACGGCCAGTATCCGCCGCAGAACCCCTACGGTCAGTATCCGCCGCAGAACCCCTACGGCCAATATCCACCGCAGAACCCCTACGGCCAATATCCGCCACAGAACCCCTACGGCCAGCAGTATCCGCCGCAGAATCCTTACGGCCAGTATCCACAGCAGAACCCCTACGGCCAGCAATATCCGCAGCAGGCTCAGCAACAGAACCAACAAGAGGCACAGCAAGGTCAGGCTGATTCTCAGCAGCCTCAGCAGAACCCTTATGCACAGCAGCCGGCTCAGCAAAATCCTTATGGACAGCATCCTTATGGACAGCAGAACCCCTATGGACAGCAGAATCCTTATGGGCAACAGAACCCGTATGCCCAGCATAATCCCTACGGACAGCAGTATCCTCCGCAGCAGATGGCTCAGCCTCGCCTGGGATTCCCTGACCAGCATGCACAGAATGTAAATGCTCCGCGTGAGGTTGCACCTGCTCCGCAACATCCAGCCCAGGCCGGTGCCGGCGATTCTTCCAGCAATATCCCGACGGCCGAGGCAGCCGACCCTGACCCTAAGAAGCTTAAGATACTCATAGCCGAAGATAACGAGAGCAACTATATTCTCTATGAGAGTATGCTTGCAGGCAAATATGAACTTGTCCACGCTTGGAATGGTGAAGAGGCTGTAGAACTTTTTGAAAAGACTAAGCCCGATATCATTCTGATGGACATAAGCATGCCTAAGATGGACGGCTATGAAGCAACTACCGAGATTAAGCGTATGGATAAGGTAGTGCCTATCATTGCTGTAACTGCTTATGCTTTCGCTACTGATAAGGAGCGCATGCTTGAAAGCGGTTTTAATGGATACGTCTCGAAACCAATCAACATGAGCAGGCTTAATGAAGAGATGAAGTATGTCCTTAAAAGGAAATGACCTAAGTAGTTTTATGAATAAAAGAAACTGTTTATATTTATTTCTGCTGCTTCTTTTTTTCTGGGTCGGTTGCAATCCTTTGTATGCCGACTCGGAAACGACGAAGAAACAGCTCGTCATCCTTAACTCCTACAACGAGGTTGCTCCCTGGCCCAGGAAATACATTAATTCTATCATTCAAGAAGTTTCACAGCGACCGGATTTTAACTCTGTCAAAGTGATTCATCTTAACAATAGTCTCATTTTCAACCAAGAAGACTATGACGAGATGGAAAAAATGCTATTTGAGGATTACCAAGGAGCAAATCCTGACTATATTGTGATTATCGGTAACTTCGCATTCAATCTCCGTGATAAGATTAAGGAGAATTGGGGTGATGTCCCGATGCTCGTGATTAGTCAGTATGCAAAATATGCCCCACTTGAATACTATTTCACAGTAAATGACAACAACGATTCTGAGATGCCCCCCAAGATGCTCCCCATGGAGGATCTGAGGGAGGAGTATAATTTCTCCCTTGTCCTTTCTCCAAATAAATACAAGGAGACTGTAGACATGATGATAGAGATGTTCCCGAAAATGAAGAGGTTTGTGTTCATGGCGGATGGTCTCTATTCCAATCATCATGTAAGCTACATGATAAGGGAATATCTCAAACTCAAGTATCCTCAGGTGGAATATGAATGGCTCCTTGCAGGTGAAGAAGGTGTGATGATGCCTTATCTTAACAATACTGATCCTAACATCGGGTTGCTCCTCTCTACATGGTATTACACAGCTCCCGGTATATCGGGCCATCCTCTTATGAGCGCCACAGACTCATTCCTTATCAACGGAGCCCATCGTCCGGTGTTCGGACTGCGCTATGCATACACTGCGTATGGAATCTTGGGTGGCTATTTTTCTTCTCACGAAGAAATGCACACTAATGTGCTTGCGGGTCTGCATGACCTCATCAGCGGCAAAAATATGAGGGATATTCCGTTTAGGCTTCCAACTGAGGCTGCCCCTTACATAAATTATCAGAAGCTTGAGTCGCTTGACTTATCAGAGTCAATATGCCCCAAAGGCACTATCTTTATCGATAAACCGGTATCTTTCTGGGAACTCTACAAGGATTATTTCTTTTATGGTGGAGCTGCCCTGCTGGCGCTTCTCGCTTTTATTGGCATCTGGTATTTGACAAGAAGACGTACTCACTTTAAAAAAGACTACAATTCCCTGGTCAATTCAATGCCTATCGGCTATATGCAGGCAATTATTGATCTTGACAAGGAAGGGACTGTAAAGAAAGTGCGTTACGGAAATTATAACCATTCTTTCCGGAATCTAATCAATGACCACAATCTGGTAAAGCTTAGGACTGATGAGCATGGTGATTATTGGCAGCCGACAGCTGATTCCATTATTGATGAACCGGGCCCAAAGGCTTCAATAATCAAGGCACCGGATGAGGATGTATATATCGAGCTTATCGTAGCACCCAATCCTAAATCAAAGGAAAACAAGCTTAAGCTTGACATATTCGCTATCGACGTGACAGATAAAATGCAGGTGGAACAGGCTCTTAGAGATGCTGCCAGATCTGCCGTTGAAGCCGACAATATGAAATCAGCGTTCCTCGCAAACATGAGTCATGAGATACGCACTCCATTGAATGCTATCGTAGGCTTCTCGAATCTTCTTTGCAAGACACTGGATCCGGAAAAGAAGAGAAGATATGTCGATATCATAGAGACAAATAATCAGCTGCTTCTCAAGCTTATCGGTGATATCCTTGATATTTCCAAGGCGGAATCAGGTAAGATGGTATTCAATATGAACAAGGTCGATGTCAATAAGCTTATCCAGACAGTTTGCTCCGGAATTGACATGACTCATCGTCCTAAAGTGCACCTTGAAATTGAACCGGGTCTTGATGAATGTTTTGTCACGTCTGACTCCTACCGGTTGACTCAGGTTTTCAATAATCTTCTGACAAACGCCATTAAGTTTACTGACAATGGTTATATTAAGATCGGGTATGATGTCCAGGATAATATGCTACGCTTCTATGTCAAGGACACCGGTTTGGGAATCAGCGAGGCCGATATCAAGAAATTGTTTACAAGGTTTACCAAGCTGAACGCATTCATTCAGGGCACAGGTCTCGGACTTTCAATCAGCAAGACTATTGTTGAGAGATTGGGAGGTACTATCAAGGCTGTGTCACCGGGCCGAGGGAAAGGAACGACTATATATTTCACCATCCCTTATGTGCTTAATGAAGATGATTCCTCAGATAAAGGATTTATTGAATCTGATGATGAATCAAGATTTGAGGCTCTGAAACAAAAGGCTAAGGCCGGTGAGATTGAAACTACTACTACCGACAATGTTCGAAACTTTGGAACTGTGGATGCATCCAATCCATCGTACAAGTATGAAAAGAAGAAGATAATGATTGTCGAAGACAATGAAGGCAATTCAGAACTCTACGATGCATTGCTGGAAGATAGATTTGAACTCGTTCATGCATGGGATGGTGAGGAGGCAATCAGAACGTTTGCGAAGGAAACTCCTGATATAATTTTGATGGATATAAATCTTCCTTACAAAAACGGATATGAAGCTACTGCTGAAATTCGCAGGTTAGCTCCAAATGTGCCTATCATTGCGGTTACAGCCTATGCACATCAGTCTGACAAAGAAAAGATCATGAACAGCGGATTCAGCGCCTATCTGTCCAAACCTATTGAAGAAGATAAGCTTATTGCTGTTATCCGTCATTTTCTCTAATCTAAAAAATAATCATATCAAATAAAAAAGGGAGGCGATCGCCTCTCTTTTTTATTCTGTTTATTTTATCCTGCTTATTCTGCCAAGCATGAATCGAGCAGTCCCGTTATCACCGCTTTGTCCATATCCCTGCCGATAAATACGAGCTTATCCATCCTGTCTCCATATTCTTCGTCCCAGTCGCGACGCAGGCCCGGCTCACGCTCCATATAGAACTCCAGTTCCTCTTTTGGGGCGGTAGCATACCATTGTCCGCACTCTGTCAGTTTCTTCTGGACACCGGCTTGTTCAAAAAGATAGCTCATATCGGTATTGTCGCTGAAATAGCATATTCCTTTGCACCTGATCACACTTTTAGGCCATTGCTTATGGCAAAAATAATCGAATTTGTTCAAGTCGAAGGGCTTACGGCGATAGTAGACAAATGTTGATATTCCGTACTCTTCTGCCTCCCCTTCACCGTGGTGGTGATGGTGGTGGTGATGTCCATGTTCATGTTCACCATGATGGTCACATTCATCATGATCATGGTGATGCTCATGCTCGTGACCGTGATGCTCGTGACCGTGGTGGCCATCCTCTTCATGATGATGGTGATGGTGTTCTTCCTCTTCAATTTCATCAAGAGGTTTCTCTATCTCCTTAATCCATGTAGCAGAAGTCGCAGTCTGGCCGAAATCAAAGAGATGTGTGTCGAGAAGTTCACTGAAATCTATATTGCAATAGTCACATTCTATGATTTTTGCTGATGGTTGCAATGCATGTATGGCACTCTTTATCATGGCGGCATCTTCTTTTGATACCTCTGAGATTTTGTTAAGGAGTACTATGTTGCAAAACTCTATTTGCTGCACAACCAGATTCTCCAGATCTTCTTCACCATACTCCCTTACAGTAAGAGATTTTCCGGATCCAAATTCGCTCTGAAGTCGAAGAGCGTCGACTACTGTTACAATGCAGTCGAGACGAGGAATGCCGTTACGGGTTGCAACAGGCCCCATAGATGGAATGGAGCAGATGGTCTGGGCTATTGGTTCAGGCTCGCAGATGCCGCTTGCCTCAATAACGATATAGTCGAAACGGTCACCCTCCATAAGGTCTACAAGCTGATTGACTAAGTCCATCTGTAAAGTGCAGCATATACACCCGTTTTGAAGAGCAACCAAATTGTCGTCGCCCTGTCCTTTCAGTCCGTCGCGTGCTATCAGGCTTGCATCTATGTTGACTTCGCCGATATCATTGACGATAACAGCAAATCTGATTCCTTTTTTGTTGTTGAGAATTTTATTCAGAAGCGTGGTCTTACCGCTTCCAAGGTATCCTGTGATTAGTAGCACAGGAGTTACTTTAGCATTAGTCATTTCGTAAGTTTGTGTCAATTAAGATTCTGGTATGGAGCGATAAACGGGACTCGAACCCGCGACTTTCGGCTTGGGAAGCCGACGCTCTACCAACTGAGCTATTATCGCATTTCAATTTTTTTTCAATGCAAATTTAATTCTTTTTTCTCATTTCTCCAAATTATATATCTATTTTATCTCTCTTTTTACCAAAATGAGACAATATTTCAGTTTTTTTTGCTAATTTTGTAGTCTGAATGATGACACCGGATAAGAACCCTGTCATAATGTTTATTCAGTAATCGCGGGGCATCAGCCACGGGTAAGGAGATGAGCAATTTGACTTGTATTGGTGTCTTATGAAAAAATGAATATTATGAAGTGTTTTTTTAAAAAACTCATACCTGTCACCTGTATGTCGCTACTGTTGGCGATGGCTGCGTGTGGTGGCAAAAACAAAAATACCAACGCATTTCCCGACGACTTTGATAAACTTTCAGATCATCAGAAAGTGGCATACATGATGGAGCATGCGTCTGCCGACTCTGTGGCAAGATTCATTATTTTTGCAGCTCTCGGTCAAATTGAGGGTGTGCATATCGATACTCTCAACAATGCCACTCTGAAGGCTTATGAAGCTTATACCGACACCGCACTCCAGGCTTTCAGCTGGGAATTCGACCGGCTGGCCGAGGAACTTCCGCTTCATCAGAAGATGAAGCTTCGTGCTTTGGTCGGTGCTGAAGATCCACAAGGGCTCGGATTGACACTTGGTCTGGAATATCTGAATCAGATTCGCGTGAAAGGAATGACTGCCGATCAAGTTCTCGAGGAGCTGACATCTCTAAAGAAAGCATCAAAAGATGATCCGGATCTTTATGCACGCTTCCTTATAGGATTCCGCACCGTGCTGCGTTACGACCGCAACTCTGATATGCCAAAGGAAATCTACACTAAATTCCTTAATTTTGACGAGGATGCAGTGCAGGAATATTATCATCGCAACAAAGCAGTTCCGGTTGCTCCTCAGGAGACACACGATTCGATTGTGTCCGATTCGCCTGAATATTTCTCCAATCCCTCAGGTTCTTCCGACTCCATCCCGACTGAAAACTAAAACTGACAACTGACAATATATGCTAAGAATTTCAGAATACTCCTCTCTCGCCGAGGAAACAATACGTTCTCTCTCTTTTCCGGCAGCAAACCTTGACGGCCTTTATGCCCCTATCACTTATGGGATGCAAGCTGGTGGTAAGCGTCTGCGTCCAACTCTTGTGCTGATGGCGGCAGATGCATTCGGAAATTGCCCGCAGAAAGCGCTTAAAGCTGCTGCCGGTATCGAGATGTTCCATAATTTCACCCTTCTCCATGATGACGTGATGGATAAATCCGATCTCCGGCGCGGGCGTCCGACAGTGCATGCCAAATGGGATGAAAATACGGCAATACTTTCCGGCGACACAATGCTGACTGTAGCCACTCAACTGATTTCAGATGTAGACGACAACATTCTTCGCCCCGTGCTCGACTCTTTCAATGCTCAGGCTATCAAGGTGTATGAGGGACAACGTCTCGACATGGATTTTGAGAATCAGGAAGAAGTCTCAATAGAAGATTATATAGTGATGATCAAGGCTAAGACCGGTGCTTTGCTTGGCGGAGCTGCAAAAATTGGTGCTTTGATTGGTGGTGCTTCGCATGAAGATGCCGAACTTATGTATGAATTTGGCATTATGCTCGGAGTCGCTTTTCAGATTGAAGACGATTATCTCGACACATTCGGCAACGCAGATACTTTCGGAAAGCCAATAGGTGGCGATATCAACAACAATAAGAAAACTTTCCTGATGGTAAAGGCTCTCGCTGCAGGAGGTCCGAATGCCGACGCTCTGAAAGCCGCCCTAAAGATGGCACCCGGTCCTACTAAGGTCAAGACTGTGACACGTATCTATGAGACAATGGGACTTCCGGCTATAAGCAAGGCTGAGGTTGCATCCTACAGCAGCAAGGCTCTCGCTGCCATAAAGAAGACCTCTCTCAGCGATGAGCGCCGTGAAGCCTTCCGTTCCTTAATAGAGAAACTGATAGGACGCACCAAATAGGAAACAGAACCCTGAAGCCCGAACCTTGACCCCTGAAGCCTGAAACCTGACCCCTTAAGACTAAAGACTAAAGACTTAAGACTAAAATGATAGACACCCACACCCACATATATATGGATTCATTCTCCAAGGAGGAACCGGACGGTTGCGGACATGCTGTTGACCGTGCTGTTGACGCGGGTGTCGATTTCATGGTGCTTCCTTCTGTCGATAGGGAATCTGCTTCAGAGGTAGTAGCACTTCACTCCGCACGATGTTCGCAGACTTTCACCGCGATGGGGCTTCATCCTACAGAAGTGGGGGAGGACTGGAGAGAGGAATTGCAGGATATCATAAGGATTCTCCGCCCTACTCATCCCGTTGCGATAGGGGAGGTCGGCATAGATCTTTATTGGGACGATTCCAATATTAATCTTCAGAAGGAAGCTTTTATAGAGCAGCTGATTATAGCCTCGAATGAAAAACTTCCGGTCATTATCCACTGCCGCGATGGTCTTGACGTGTGTTGTGAGTGCATCAATGCTGCCAAGAATCTTATTGGTTCCGGCGAAGTGCCGCCTCTCGTTTTTCACAGTTTTACAGGTTCTCCCGATGATGTCAGGAAGATTAGGGAGATCTGCGATCCATATTTCGGGATAAATGGTGTGGTGACCTTCAAAAATTCCGGAGCGTTGCCTGAAGCTGTCAAGGAAATCGGTCTCGATAGGATTCTTCTTGAGACGGATTCTCCCTATCTCGCTCCTGTTCCTAAACGGGGCAGAAGGAATGAAAGTTCTTACCTCCCATACATCAACAACAAAATCGCGGATATCCTCGGGATATCTCCTGAAGAGGTGGACCGCGCTACAACTGAAAACGCTAAACAGTTTTTCAAGATTTGAACGGAATATTTAGTCTCCCATTTCATCAGCCGGTAGTGATTTTCACTCTTGTGCTGTTTTTGATTCTTGCGGCTCCCGTTGTTTTCCGGCGCCTCAAGATTCCGGATGTCGTGGGGCTAATTCTTGCCGGTGTTGCCGTTGGCCCGTATGGTTTCAACTTGCTTGAGCGCGATGCTTCTTTTCAGATATTCGGTCAGGTAGGCATACTCTATCTCATGTTCCTTGCAGCGGTGGAGATTGATATGTACAATTTCAAGAAGAACCTGAGGCAAGGCTTGATTTTTGGCATTATCACTTTCGTTGTTCCGGCTGTGTTGGGCATGGTGGCCGCACATTTTGCATTTGGGGCAGGACTGACCACATGTCTGCTCCTGGCTTCAATGTACGCCTCCCATACATTGATTTCTTATCCTGTAGTAAGTCGTTTTGGACTTCAGAACGGAAAGGGTGTTATCCTTGCAGTGAGCGCTACAATAGTTTCTGTACTGCTTGCACTGATCACTCTTGCATCTGTGGTCAAGCTTCAGGTCACAGGTGATTTCCGTGTCACAGACATTCTTCTTCTGCTGCTCTACACTGCGATATATGCTCTTGTGGTTGGCTACTCGTTCCCGTGGTTCACCCGTTTTGTATTCCGTAAGATTTCTGATGCCGTGGCGCAGTATATTTTTATACTTGCCATGGTGTTTGTAGGGGCTTTGCTGGCTCAGATAATTGGGCTTGAGGCTATCCTTGGTGCTTTCTATGTAGGTCTTGTACTAAACCGCCTTATTCCCGGCCGATCATCATTGATGCATCATATCAAGTTTGTGGGTAATGCCATTTTCATTCCCTATTTCCTCATAGGGGTCGGAATGTTGATTAATGTTCACGTCATATTCAGTGGATGGAAAGTTGCATGGGTGACGATGAATATGATTTTGGTTGCCCTTGTTTCAAAATGGATATCGGCATGGATTGCGCAGAAGGCTTTTGCTCTGACTTCAATCGACAGGCGCATGATGTTTGGTCTTACAAGCGGTAAGGCTGCCGCGACGATTGCCGCGACTATGCTTGGCTATCAATATGGAATCATCAGCGAGGATATCATGAACGGTGCGGTACTTATGATTCTTGTTTGTTGTCTTGTGGCATCGGTAGTTACGGAACGCAACGCCATTCAGATGAGAATTCAGCTGACTGCAGCTGAAATGGAATCTACAGGTGTGGAAAGTCCTGTCTTTGCCCGTCAGATTGTGGCTGTATCAAATCCATTGACGGCAGAGGGCCTTATGAGGCTCGCTGTGTTTATGCGTTCTCCAAAAAATTCTGAACCTGTTACAGCTCTTTTTGTGAGGAATTCCGACGATTCAACAAGACTTCGTGCCGGCAGGTTCTCGTTGCGTACGGCTGCCCAGTCTGCCCAGGAGATGGGTGTTACAGCGGTGGAAGAGGAGAGGTTTGATCTAAATGTGGTTTCAGGACTTACAAATATGATTCGGCAGAAGCATGCCACTGATATTGTGATCGGATTCCATCGGAAAGCCAATATCGTTGACTCGTTTTTCGGACAGATGACCGATACTTTGCTTAAGGAGACCCTTAAGATGGTGGTGATGTCTCGTTGCTTCATACCTATTTCCACTGTGCGGAGAATTGTGGTGGTGGCAGGCAACAAGGCCCAGTATGAGACCGGTTTCCACGGATGGGTGGCTCGTATTGGGAATCTTGCACAGCAGCTGGCGTGCAAGGTGATTTTCCTTGCTCCGGCTGAGACCTCCAGATTCATCGAAGACATTATTGTAAACGATGGTTACACTATACGCAGGATATATCAGGAAATGACCGAATGGGATGATTTTATACTTCTTTCCGGTGAGGTAGGACCTGAAGACTTGCTGGTAATCATCGGTGCAAGAAAAGGCTCGGTGTCTTACAGCGCTTCTCTTGAGGAAATGCCTGAGTTCCTATCGAAAAACTTTTCTTCCCACAATCTAATGGTGATTTATCCGGAACAATTCAATGGTTAGTTTCATTATAAAAATATAAATCAATTCATCAAATTAACAACCCTAACTGCATGGATTTCCTTACCTCCCAACTCTGTTCGCTCGACGTCAACGCCTTCAATGCGTCATTCAGGTTGCTTCTTGCTCTTTTGCTCGGTGCTATAGTGGGAGCGGAGCGCAAGCATAAAGGACAAGTGGCGGGCATACGCACTTTTTCCCTTATTTCCATGGGGGCTTGCCTTGCTATGATCCTTTCCATATATGTTCCGCAGGAATATATGGGTTTGAAAAATGGAGATCCGGGACGTATTGCGGCACAAGTGATAACCGGTATAGGTTTTCTTGGCGGTGGTGCCATGATACAGCAGAAGGGTGCGGTGAGAGGTCTCACTACAGCCGCAGGTATATGGATCACTGCCATTCTCGGAATGGCGGTCGGCGTGGGCATGTATCTCGCTTCTATCATTTGCACCCTGTTTATCTTCTTGGTCATCGTAGGTTTCAATCATTTCGAGCATCGCATAAGAATAGGCCAGGAGATGAAGGTGATATCCATAAGGGCGAAGGGAATCCTCAAAAACATTGATGATTATGAGAAGATTCTACGCAATGAAGGAGTGCGTATCTCCAATTTCTATATAGAGCAGAATTTTGAGAAAGATTTCACTGAAGTTAATCTTGTTGTGCTTGTCCGCGCTTCAAAGGAGCTGATGGATGCAATTAATATGCTGAGTGATGCACGTTCTACTCTTTCTATTACACTGTCTAACCAAATCGATCTATGATACCTCAGATGATACAGGAGACTACCTCCGATATTCAGCAGACTGTCTATACAGAACTTAACCCTGATGCCGGAAAGGAGTCCGGCCATAGTGCTGAAGAAAACACCAACGGACTGATTCTCGACCTGGCATGGATTCTTGTGCTTGCGGCGATAGCTACCCTTGTGTTTAAGAAACTAAAGCAGCCGGTGGTGCTCGGATATATTCTTGCGGGATTTCTTGCGTCGCCGAATTTCACTTACCTCCCGTCGATTTCCAATCTGGAGAATATTAAGATCTGGGCAGATCTCGGAATTGTTGTCCTCATGTTCTCGCTTGGCTTGGAATTCTCTTTCAAGAAACTGATGAATTCAGGTTCTTCTGCAATTATAACGGCTCTTATAATCATTGTCGGTATGACGATGGCGGGATTCGGAGTGGGATGTTTGCTCCACCTGAACTCCATCAACTGTATCTTCCTCGGAGGAATGATTTCTATGTCGTCGACAACGATAATTCTGAAAGCTTTCACTGATCTCGGACTTAAGCAGCAGAAGTTTGCATCTATGGTGCTCGCGGTGCTCATAATTGAAGACCTTTTCGCGGTCCTCATGCTTGTGCTTCTTTCTTCTTTTGCTATGGGAAATGTCCAGGGATCCGAACTGATCTTCAGCATTGCGAAGCTCTGTTTCTTCCTCATTATATGGTTTGTGGTGGGTGTCTATGTCTTGCCCTCCTTCCTTGAAAGGGTAAGTTCATATCTCAATTCGGAAACTCTTCTTGTTGTGGCTATGGGGCTTTGCTTTTCTATGGCAGGATTTTCAGTCATGTGCGGTTTCTCTCTTGAGCTTGGAGCTTTTGTAATGGGTTCGATTCTTGCCGGAACTGTTTTTGCCGAGAGGATGGAGCATGTGATTGCTCCTGTCAAGGATCTATTTGGAGCGGTGTTCTTCATTTCGGTAGGCATGATGGTGCAACCAACTGTGATTGCACAATATGCTCCTCAGATACTTCTCCTTGCCGTGGTAGTGATTGTAGGTATGATTATATTCGGCACTCTTGGAATGCTTGTTACCGGTCAGACTCTGCAGGTGGCTATCCAGAGCGGTTTCTCTCTGACCCAAATCGGTGAGTTTTCTTTCATCATCGCCTCGCTCGGTATGGGACTCGGAGTGCTTGACGCCTCTCTCTATCCAATAATCGTGGCAGTGTCGGTGATAACTATATTCACCACTCCTTATTTTATCAAGCTCTCGATGCCATCCTATAGGTTTGTGGAAAAACATCTTCCCGAAAATCTCAAGTTCCTTATCAACAGGTATTCTTCTCAAGTTGTAGACTCCAACGAGACCGGCCGGCTATGGCGTGAGATAATAGGGCGCTATCTCTGGAGAAGCGTGTTGTTTTCTGTGATACTTATCGCCATAATTTTCTGTTGCAGAAGCCTTCTTTTCCCGATCTTGGAAGGACTTATGCCTAAGTGGGGACATCTTGTGGCAACGCTGTCTACTTTGGTATTAATGTCACCGTTCCTGACAGCCCTCTCGTTCACTACCATTAAGACTGACCAGAAGATGAAGCTACACTCGACAGCTTCCTTCTATGAGGTGCCGCTGATCGCCATGGGCATAATCCGTTATATCCTGGCTTTGCTTTTCATCGTCTACTTCCTTACAGTGTGCTATTCATCTCTTGTAGGCTGGATTGGCGGCTCTGTGTCATTCCTTATCCTTATTATGTTTGCTTCGTCAAGGCTGATGCGTGGTTTCAAGAGAATGGAGAAGAAATTTATGAACAATCTCAACAATCGGGAGAATGCGAGGAGCGGCGCAAATAATAATCTTGTCAGCGATCTCCACCAAGCTTATCTTGATATCAAGCCACAATGCCGTTTTGCCGGCGACAAACTTAAAGATTCCGGTTTGAGAAGTGAGTTTGGTGTAAGTGTGTCAAGTATTCGTCGTGGTGATGAGTTTATCCCTCTCCCAACAGGCGACACCCGTATCTTCCCCGGTGATACACTTGGTGTTATTGGCACCGATAGCCAGATCAAGCGTCTGAATGATGAGATTGATAAGGTTACTAAGCAAAAGAAGGAAAATCTCAAGCATCCTGATATCCAGCTGAAGAGTATCCTGCTTACGAAAGATTCCCCGATCATTGACCGTCCTCTTTATGAGACAGATCTGCGCAACGATTATTTCTGTATGGTAATCTCAGTGCAACGGCGGGATAACGAATTTATCAATCCTTCTCCATCAACCGTGTTGCAGGCAGGAGACCTTCTTTGGATTGTAGGTGATCCAGCCCAATTCGACAAAATGAAATAACACCCCGATTCATTCTTCATATTTTATCATTCAACTTAAATGAACCGTCGTCCATACACATTTGATAGAGTGGTCCGCATCATTTTCTCGCTTTGCGGTCTTATCGCTGTGCTCTATCTTCTTGATATACTCAGTGGCGTTCTGCTCCCGTTTTTCGTTGCATGCCTCATCGCATATATCCTTGAACCAACGGTGCTGTTCAATAAAAAGATTCTGGGATGTAAACGAAGGTTTTTCCCGGTTATAATGACACTTGTGGAAGCAATATTCGTCGTGGGCATACTTGGTTGGTTGCTTATTCCTTATCTTGTGCAGGAATGTACTGAAATGACCATTGTAATCAGGGATTACGCGTCGAGTCAGATTCAGATTCCATATATATCGAAAGAAATACATGATTTCATTCGTAATAATGTCGATTTCGACCAGATTGGCCGTTTATTAAGCAGAGATCAATGGATGGAGCTCATTAAGAACAGTATCAATCATACATGGTCGTTCATTGGCAGTTCTCTCAGCTTCATAGTTGGTTTCATCAGCTGGCTCATCGTGGTGCTCTATGTAATATTCATTATGCTTGACTATGAGCGCTTTGTTCTCTCCATCCGTCAGCTGGTGCCTTATGGACAACGCAATCAGGTGTTTCATATCATTAAGGATATAGAGAATGCAATGAACCGTTATTTCCGAGGCCAGTTCTTCATAGCATCTCTTGTGGGCTTGTTGTTCGCGGCGGGTTTCTTGATCATTGGTCTTCCGATGGCTGTTTTGTTTGGCTTATTTATCGGAGTGCTTAATATGGTGCCCTATCTTCAGATGATATCACTCCCAATTGCAGCTATTCTTTGCCTGGTAGGTTCCATCACCGGCGGTCCTGATTTTTGGGTTCTTTTCTGGGAGACAATGGCGGTATATGTAGTGGTGCAATGCATTCAGGATCTTATCCTTACTCCAAAGATTATGGGTAAGGCAATGGGACTCAATCCTGCTATCATATTGCTATCTCTTTCTATCTGGGGTTGCCTTCTCGGTTTTCTTGGAATGATTGTTGCACTCCCTCTTACGACCCTCCTTCTTTCCTACTACGACATGTATATAGTTCGCCGATCCTATCCGGAAGGTGAAGGAGAACCTCACACACCCGATAACGAGGAG
The DNA here is from genome assembly GCA_964421525.1 of uncultured Sangeribacter sp. Lineage (GTDB taxonomy): Bacteria > Bacteroidota > Bacteroidia > Bacteroidales > Muribaculaceae > Lepagella. The sequence goes on from CAYQXG010000052.1 coordinate 14,280, forward strand.
AAGCCAACTAATTAATCATTGATAATTAATTACTAATCACTGATCATTAATCACTGATCATTAATCACTGAATATTGCAAGCAGCATATCTTCTGCTGCCCTTCGGGCTTCTCCTCGATGCCCTATTTGATTCATGATTATCACAATGGAATGGGTAGGGGCAAACTGCTCGTCAAGCTTATATCCGGCATAGCACTGAATTCCTTTCATGCTCCCCGTCTTCATAGCCACATAGGCATCGAGGTCAGTGCCCTTTAGAAAGTCTGATAATGTGCCCTCCTGTCCTGCCAGGGGCATAAATGATGCATAATCCTCATTATCTCCCATCTGCCTAAGTATCCCGCTTATAAAATTGGCTGTCACGCGGTTTGAACGTGATAGACCGCTCCCGTCTATAAGAGTCACCCCCTTTACCGGAATGCCTGCATCCCTCCAATATGAATGCATTTCCTTAGCTCCGGCTGATGTGGAACCCTCTTTCCCACGTGCAAGGGCGAATGCACGAAGGAATGTCTCGGCAAACAGATTGTCGCTGCGCATCATGCAGCTACGCATCACTTCGGCATAAGTGTCACTGACATGGTCAAGCAGTAGAGTGGCTTCTGTGTTGTCGCTGACTCCATGGTTGCCGCACACGACCCCTCCGGTCAACTCTATACCGGCATTGGAAAGTCTGTTGTTGAGGTAGGTTAGAAACACAGATATGGGGTTTGAGACCGCTCTGCTTCCAGAAGCATTGCGGCGGAAGTTAAGGGCATGGCTACCTGTACCGTAAGACTCCCTGAGGTCTCCTGACACCCAGCTTGGCGGGCATGCGGGTCCTGAGTAGAGCGAAGTGTCTACACGAAGGTTCCCGTTGATTTTTGTGATACCCTTATGTCGCAGTGCAGCTATGATTTCTTCAGCTATGTCGGCAGATGACGGTTCGCAGTTTGCTCCCAATGTCGGGTCTCCACCACCTTCTATCAGAAGGTCTCCTTCGATGGTATTGCCCTTGATGATTCCGTCGGCATACACCGGTGTATGGAACCTTTCTTCGGGCCCTTTCTCCTGAAGCAAGCCTGCTATGGTGACTGTTTTCATTATTGATGCAGGCAACAGCGGCGTGTCGGTATTGTGCGATACAAGAACTTTTCCTGTCTCAAGATCCTGGATTAGTACAGCTGTGGTAGCGGCATTGACACTACGCGATTTGAGAAAGCTTTCAAGGGGAGATGATGCATATAGGATAGTTGCTGAAAGCAGCAACACAATGGCTACAATATTTCGTTTCATTCTGCAAAATTACAAAAAAACTCGTTCACATCCAACTTTCAATAAGTTCAAGCGTTTTACTTTTGAAAGACAATCTTAATTGATGTCCTTCCAGAATAATCCAATAACTTAAAACACACAGACAAAAAAGAAATGAAAAAGTTACTCTATCTCCTTTTGGTCTTGCCTTTTGCAATGATGATCACATCTTGCTCAAACGACAACGACCTTCCAAACGTTGATGTGACAATCTCGTTTGACAATGCTGCAGTGAAAGACGGTACTGTATATGTAGTGACTGACCCGATTCCTCAGATCACCGGTATCACTACCAAGGCTGTAGGTAGCGACAAGGCTACTGCACTCGTGAACATTGATTATCTTTGGAACTATATTCCGGCTCCTGGTCTCACGTTCGGTAGCTATCCTCTTGATATCAATGTTGCTGAATGGCCTCTTGTTAATAAGGGAACCAACCGTTTGAACCTCAACGGTAAACTTCTTGAGGTTGACAAGTCTATTGCAAACTTCTCACTTGAGATTCCGTTTGTTGTGGTTGACTCAGAGGAAAACCTCCCCGATGGTCTGACTCTCGGACAGGCATCACTTACATATTCAACCGCTGTCAACAACAAGTAATATCATAAATCTAATAAAAAAAGTTCCGGATATGTGTCCGGAACTTTTTTATTTATAAGACCCCGTCTCATAAAAATTTTAAGAGCCCGGGCCTCTCAAATTTTTATGAGACGGGGTCTAATACTGAAAAGGGTTAAAAGATTCTGAAACCGATTGCAAGAAATATATGGTAATTCGGGTTCGAAGCGTAAAAATTAGAGCCCTTAATAGTAAAATATTTTGCAAAATCAAAAAAAATTGACTAATTTTGCATCCGCTATCAGAAACAACTCCTTTGGAAAGATGCCGGAGTGGTCGATCGGGACGGTCTCGAAAACCGTTGTACCCTTACGGGTACCCAGGGTTCGAATCCCTGTCTTTCCGCCAAATGCGACGAGCTGCAGACTATCAAGTAGTTCTGCGGCTTTTTTGTCTTGTTCACTAAATTATATAACATATATTGCAGATTCAAGACATTAGATTTTGGTATTATCATTAGAATACATGACTGTATATTTTGCAAATTCGCATAAAGTATTAATCAATAAGTAGCTGATTTGATTAGTTTCTCACCTTTGAAAATATAAAGCCCTTTGGGAAGACTGCTGAGATTGGATAGGGGATGTCTTATTCCTTTGAGGTCGAAGATAAATTCATTATAAGAGGAATCGACAGAATCTACAGACACTCCTATCACCCCCGCCGACTCTATCACTGATTTTGACAAAAGAAACTTTAATGGAAGATCTACCCGTTGTTGCCAATACCATTCATTATGCCCGGCGCCTTGTGCATCATATATGAATAATTGTCCATTTTCTTCAGTATATCCCTTTTCTTTCACGATCTCACGGGCTATACTTTCGTATTTTAGATACCCTGCGTCCCAATCCACAGTGCCTTGATCCATATATAGCCGATGTAAGCCATCTGTTGGAATATGATTGCTTAGATATTGAAGAATGGCATTGGCACAGATCTCATCATCATTCATTGAATAGTCAGGATTAAGGTTCAGGGAACCTATCCAATGTGTCGACAAACAGGCAGCTCCCCCGAATATTTGCGGATATTCACAAAGCAGATACATTGACGCTAATGCACCCATGCTCGAACCCATAGCGAATGTAGTCGACATCCCTGCAGCAGTGCTGTACATGCTGTCGATAAGCGGCTTCAGCTCTTCTGCAACAAAGGCGGCTTCTTCATTTCCTAAGAATATGTCGCGACAAGTATCATAAATAAAGGTATTTCCCTTATCATCAGGCGAAATATAATCCAAAGCATTCTCCGGGAAATAATCATTCGGTCTTAATCCTTCTGCACCTCTGTTGTTTATACCCACAACAATTGGCGTGACAAAATCCGGATCGCTTGCCAATTGGGAGCAAGCCTTGTCTATGCCCCATGGAACACCGGCAAATGTGAATGACGCGTCAAACAGATTCTGGCCGTCGTGGGCATAGACCACCGGATATTTTTTACCCGACTCGGGATTATATTCCGAAGGTGTCCACACGTCTACAATCACTTTCCCGTCGAGATTTTCCGAATCAATTGACATTCTTGTAATATTCCCGTAAGAAGAAACCGGTACCGGAGAGCTGATAATCTCATATTTGGGCAATGCCGCATAAGTGGTGGCGAATGTCAGTATCGTAGAAATAACGAAATATTTTCGAATAAAATCCATAGGTCGTAATTCCGGTTAAAAAAATAAAAAAACAATGTAGAAAAGGAAATTTGGTCTTATATGTATGATTCCGGACTTTGTGGGTTTGTCTGAATATCTGATGCTGTGGTGTAGAAAATATCTGTTGGTCACGGAAGCGTCGGAAAACATATATCAGTTACAGAAGGTCCGAATTTAGTGAGCAGAACTATAAATAATTATGAGAAATAAGCAGAGCTTTTTTCATGCCTTACTTCAATAAAAAAAACAATTTATACGGGTTCAATAATTTCTACAAAATTATATAAAAAAAGTTGTTCCGGCAATATATCACATATCGTTAATTCAGGAATTATTTGTAATTTTGCATTCTGAAAAAGAAAGTTGATTGTAACCTCTCTTGTCTAAGACGGGGGCTTAGACCCCGTCTCATAAAGATTTTAAGAGCCCGGGCAGAGGTAACCCAAAGCCTCGCTGGCTTGGGCGCTTTTCGACCTTTGGCTCAGTCACATAGCCCGCTATGCTCCCGAGCCTGCATGCCGAAAATCATCCCAACCCAGCTTTCCCGGGGCCTCTCAAATCTTATGAGACGGGATCTTAGTCCTTATAAAATATTCTGCTTCCAATGAGAAAATCATATAAGAATTTTAGAGAAAAATTGAAGGAAGTAATTGCCATGCCTGCTTTCCCTGTCCTTCTGGCGCTGTGTGCCGCCCATTCTCTCAATGACCTTTTGCAATCAGTCATAACTGCCGTATATCCTATGCTGAAAGATGATCTGCATCTCGATTTTGCTCAGATTGGTCTCATCACACTAGTATATCAGATAGCAGCATCCATATTTCAGCCTGTTGTTGGATTCTTATTCGATAAGAAACCCTGGGTTTATTCTCTTCCGGTTGGAATGTTGTCTACCACTGTAGGCATTTCGATGTTTGCTTTCTGCAACACAATGGCCGGCATACTGGTTTCTGTTTTCTTGGTGGGCATCGGCTCTGCGACATTGCATCCTGAGGCGTCACGCATCACATCACTTGCCGGGCGGGCACGCCGCGGATTCGCTCAGTCAATTTTTCAGGTCGGGGGCAATTTCGGCGGTTCAATAGGACCCTTGCTGGTAGCCCTGATTGTGGCCCCGCACGGCAGGCACTATATATTGTGGTTCCTATTGTTTTCCACTCTTGCATTTGCTGCGATGCGTCCGATCGTGAAATGGTATAAAGGTTATCTCAGCGATGTAAGAAAACATCCTGAATCTCACACTAAAAGTCTCGCGCTACCCCTCTCCAAAAATAGGACAATTTTCGTAATCTGCATCATAATGTTGCTTATTTTCTCGAAATATGTGTATCTGGCTTCAATTTCAAGCTATTATACTTTCTATCTTATTCAGAAGTTCGGTTTGTCGGTAAGCATGTCGCAGATCTTTCTTTTCATTTTTGTGGTTTCAACAGCTGCAGGCACTCTTGTAGGAGGGCCGATCGGTGACAGGTATGGGCGCAAGCTGGTGATATGGATTTCAATTCTTGGTACTGCGCCGTTCTCAATGCTTTTACCTCATGTGTCGCTCCCTCTCACAGCATTGCTCAGTTTCTGTGCCGGATTTATGCTTTCGTCTGCTTTCCCTGCCATATTGCTCTATGCTCAGGAACTTTTGCCCACCAAATTGGGTATGATTTCCGGACTGTTCTTTGGATTTGCATTCGGAGTGGGAGGAATAGCATCGGCGGTTCTGGGTAATTTCGCAGATACCTACGGAATAGAGGCAATCTATAAAGTATGCGCATATATGCCCCTTATCGGTATTGTGGCATGCCTTCTTCCTAATCTCAGAAATCGCGAGCTTCCTCAATAATGGGTATGCGTAATAATATAGGCTGCGTCAAAATAGTTGGTTTTGACGCAGCCTTATCAAAAGAGAATCTCGCACTCAGGGGTCACTTACGCTCCAATGTGATCGCATCGATAGCAGCAATTGTCACCAAGTCGATGATCTCTCGCTCTGATGCATTGCTGTTGGTGAAGTAGACAGGCTTTTTGAGACCCATCTGAATAGGACCGATAATCGAGCCTACGCCCATGCTCAGTAGCATGTGGGTGGTGGTGTTGGCGGCGGTCAGGTTTGGGAAAACAAGAGTGTTCACCTTCTTTCCTTTCAGCATATTGAACGGGAATGTATGATCGCGCAGTTCAGTGTTGAGAGCGTATTCAACCTGCATCTCGCCATCTACGTTCACTTCCGGATATTTCTCATGGAGCTCGTCAACCGCTTTTGCAACCAATGTGGCCTCCTCATGCTTGGAAGAACCAAAATTGCTATATGAAAGCATAGCTATTTGAGGTTCTATAGCAAAGAATTTCACTGTGTGATCTGCAAGACGGGCGATATCCACAAGTGCGGCCTTGTCGGCATCCGGATTGACAGCTGTGTCTGCAATGAAATAAGTTCCCTTTCTTGTATTCAGGATATGCATCGTGGCGAAATGGTTGTAGCCATCCTGCAAGCCTATGATTGAAACAACGTCGCTTGCAGCTGATTCTCCGGCTGCATAAGATGAGTAGATGCATGCGTCAGCATCTCCTGTCTCCACCATCATCATGCCGAAATAAGAACGTTCAAACATCTTCTCAAGTGCCAGGTCGTAAGAGAATCCCTCGCGCGCTTTCTTTTGGGCAAGAATCCTTGCATAGCGTTCACGCGTGGCCATTTCCCGGTCGTGGCGCGGATTGATGATCTCCACGTCTTTAAGCGACAGTCCGAGACGCGCGGCTCGCTTTTCAATCATCTCCTCATTTCCAAGAACGACAGGCTTGCATATTCCTTCATGGCCGCTTCTGACAGCAGCACGGAGCATATTGTCCATGTTGCCCTCGCAAATGACGACACGTTTGGGCGTATGGCGTGCCATCTCCGTGATTCGGCGCATCATCTTTCCGTCGTCGCCCATGAGCGAACGCAATCTCACCTGATATGCTTCCCAGTCGGTGATAGGACGTTTTGCAATGCCTGATTCTGCTGCGGCCTTTGCCACAGCAGGCGCTACACAAAGCAGCAGGCGTGGGTCTAGAGCTTTCGGAAGAATATATTCCCTGCCGAATTTAATATTGTTCATGCCATAAGCCTCGTCAACAACTGCCGGAACAGGACGTTCCGCAAGTTCGGCGATTGCATGCACTGCCGCAATCTTCATCGCCTCGTTGATGCCGGTGGCACCGCAATCAAGGGCACCGCGGAAAATATACGGGAACCCGATCACATTGTTGATCTGGTTGGGATAGTCAGATCTTCCGGTGGCTACAATAATGTCAGGGCGAGTTTCCATTGCAAGGTTGTAGTCGATTTCCGGATTGGGATTCGCAAGCGCGAACACCACCGGCTTCTCAGCCATGGAAAGCACCATTTCCGGAGTTACGACGTCGGCTACGGAAAGACCAAGGAATACGTCTGCCCCTACCATGGCCTCAGCCAAAGTGTTAAGGTCGCGGGTGGTGGCAAACTCGCGTTTCTGCTCATTCAGGTTGGTTCTGTCGGCACGGATCACTCCCTTTGAGTCGCACATCACCACATTTTCCTTTTTCACACCTAACTGAACATAAAGGCGGGTGCAGCTTATGGCGGCAGCCCCGGCACCATTCACAACCAGACGGATATCCTCAATCTTTTTCCCTTGGATCTTCAATGCATTGAGCAGACCTGCGGCAGATATGATAGCTGTTCCATGCTGGTCGTCGTGCATGATCGGAATGTCGCATTCTTCCTTCAGCCTTGTTTCAATCTCAAAACATTCAGGAGCCTTTATATCTTCGAGGTTAATACCTCCAAAAGTAGGGGAGATTGCCTTTACTATCTGTATGATCTTTTCAGGATCTTTCTCATTGATCTCAATGTCAAATGCGTCAAGACCGGCAAAAATCTTGAAGAGCAATGCCTTACCTTCCATCACGGGCTTTCCGGCCAACGCTCCTATGTCTCCAAGCCCCAATACAGCTGTTCCATTGCTGATCACGCCCACAAGATTACCTTTGTCGGTGTATCGGTAGGCATCTTCAGGATTCTTCTGGATTTCCAGGCATGGATAAGCCACGCCCGGCGAATATGCCAGTGCAAGGTCGTGCTGCGAAGCGTAGGGTTTGGTGGGTACGATTTCAATTTTTCCCGGTTTGCCCTCCTCATGATAATCGAGGGCCATCTCTTTAGTTACTTTCGATATGTTTTGCATTGTTTAAGGGTCCATCTCATAAATTTGAGAGCCCCTGGGGTCGCTGGGTTGGAGCGATTTTTGG
>CAYQXG010000053.1:0-21239 GCA_964421525.1 uncultured Sangeribacter sp.
CACTCGCCCAAAACCGCCCCGGGGCTCTTAAAATCTTTATGAGACGGGGTCTTAAGTTTCACAGGCGAAACTTAAAGGTGATAGGGTATTAATTATACAAGATGTGTTTCGAGAGGTTCCGGAAGAGGCTTGTCGGCACCTTTATCACGTGCCTTCATTTTCCAATAAGCCACGGGTATTGTTGTGAGGATAAAGATCATAGTTATAGGTGTACCCCAGAATATAATCACACCCATAGGCTGCCAAAGAGCGGAACCACCCAAAACCATTGGAACAACACCCATTGTAGCAGCTGCTGAAGTCAGGAAAATCGGGCGCATACGACGCTGGGACGCTTGGAACACAGCGTCCTTAAGATTGAGCCCTTTATTACGGAGTTCCTCGGCGTAATCAAGAAGTACTATGGCGTTACGCACAAGAATTCCCATCAGCGAAACAATACCAAGGACACAGGTCAAAGATATAACAGTCCCGTCAATGACCATACCTATACCGGCTCCGGGAATACAGAGTAAAAGAGATAATACAAGAAGCGCTGCGACACCGATCTGAGTATAGTGGAAAAGAAGTATGAAAAATATAATGGCCACGGCCATTACAAGAGCGAGACCAATTTCAGGCATCAGATCCATACTGTTTTCATATTCTCCGCCCCTTACAACACTGACACCTTCCGGAATATCAATATCTTTTATAGCATCCCAAACAGCGGCTGTGCGGCTAAGCACATTAGCGTTGCGTTCAACTTCTGCTATTATTGTGATTGTTGGAGTAGCATTTCTGTCGGAAAGTTTGGACTCATTCCACTCCGGGACAACATCTGCAAACTCGCGAAGAGGAGCTGAGGCAACAGCCATTACCGGCATAGGCTCATCTCGCAGGTCGGCGACCGAAGACTTATTCGCAGTAGGGGCTTTAAGCACAACCGGGATTCCATAATCACCGTCCCAGACGGTAGCCACAGGAACACCTGAAGAGTATCTCATAGCTAACGTTGCTTCGGTACCCATGTTTGTTTGTCCGAGTCTCGATGATTTGACAGACTCTGGAGCAACTTTTGCTGCAACATAAGCAATTCCATTGCTACTACGCACCTCACGTACTCCCGACACATTGATCATACGCGACATTATAGAATCACTTACAGCAGATAACTGATCCCTATTCTCACCACTGATACGGATTTCAATGGGAAATTCAGCATTGGAGTAGCTCAATTGTTTGAAGCGCACTATTGCATCCGGGAAATAATATTCATATTTTTCGGTGTATTCATTCAATACTTCTACAGTAGCATCATTATTCTTGGTGTTGACGATAAACTGAGCGAAGTTAGGACCACCAACCTGTGGAGCATACGTGGTCTGAAAGCGTGGTGAAGAACAACCATGGAATGATGCTATCGATACAATACGGTCATCCTTTGACAGTATGGCCTCAAGAGAATCTGCCACTTGGGAAGAGCGTTGTACAGTTGCACCTTCTGGAAGAAATATCTCCACGGCAAACTGGTTGCGTTCCGCAATAGGCATCATCTGCATAGGGCGGGTGATGAAAGCAAGTCCACCTATAGCGATTGAAATGACCGATAGCACCAAAGTTGCCACAGGATGATTGAAACATAGTGTCAGAAGCTTATCATAGCCTTTCTGCATCCATCCGAAGAAAGAAAATTTCTTCTTTCCACTTGCCACAGCCTCCTGCTCGAGCTTATATATTGGCTTTTTTATCAGTTTATATTGTAGATATGGTACCAACATTTCAGCCACAATGAGCGACAGGAACAGAATTAGGGTCAATGCCCATGGAAAATCGTTCATAAAGTCGCGAAACATTCCTGACAAAGTAAAGAGGAAAGGGAAGAATGTGATTGAAATTGCCATAGTAGCCGAGAAGATAGCCTTGAAAAACTCTGTTCCGGAGCGTAATGTTGCAGTTTTATGATCCACACCCTCGGAAATGAGTTCAACATAATCGTCGATTATGACAACTGAGTTATCTACAATCATACCAAGACTCAGTATTAGACATGCGAGAGTCACAGTATTCAATTCTATCCCAAAAGCATAGAAGAATCCCAAAGAAATAAAGATGGCAATTGGGATTGTACTCGCAGCAATAAGCGCAACGCGCAAGGGCAACAAGAGAAGCACTACGATAGCAACTGCTATGATAGCGATAAGAAGTTCCTGAAGAAAATCGATAACAGATGCATTGACTACTGTCGGCTGATCAGTTATTGTGAATAGCGTAACTTCTTCAGGAAGGGTTTTCTGGAAATCATCAAGAACTGCCTGAACTTCCTTACCCATTTCAACCACATTATATCCGTCTTTCATCTGAATACTGAGAAGGAGGCTCTTTTTGCCGTTGTTGGTGATATATGATGAAGGCTCGGGATATTCTTCTGTAATAGAAGCTATATCGCTCAGTCTGACAACAGACCCATCGGGCAGCGACATAACGGTCATATTCTGAATGTCGAGTAATGAATTGACTGTTCTTTCTACATAGATCGGCATGGAATACGTCTCACTTTTCACAGCCCCTCCAGTGGTTTGGAATCCCTTTGCGAGCAACGTAACAGCCAAAGTTTTTTCATCGATGGCATAGTGAACGAGTCTTTCGGGATCGAGCGTCACGGATATCTGCTCGTTTTGCTTGCCATAGACATCCATTGTCCCGATTGCATCAACCTTACGAAGACGGTTGCGAAGATCATCAAGATAATCTCCCATCTCGCGATAGGTTTTCTCCTCACTGCTCATAGTCAGAAGAATCGAAGATGTCTCGCCAAAATTCGAAATTGTCTCCACAGCCAGTACTCCCGAAGGAAGCTTCATCTTCTCATTTTCCATTCCGAGCTTGAATTCATTCCAAAAAGGCTTAGGATCCGTCATGTTGCTGTTAAGTTCGACATAGATCATCACCATTCCGTCTGTGCAGTCGGCATGAGTCTTGTTTTTATCCACTTCCTTATAAGAAAATATATAATCCTCAAGAGGTTTAAGCACTTCCTGTTCAATCTGTGAAGGAGAAGCTCCCGGATAAACGGCAACCACCACTCCCTGACGGATCGTAAAATTCGGGAATTCATTCTTGTCCATCATTTTCAGAGCATATATTCCGAATGCAATGAGGACTGTCGTGAGCAGAATCACCACCCGATGATATTTAAGGCCTATACGCACGATTGGTGCAGGCTTCCAATTCGCTTTCTGCTGAGGCGAAAGATTTGTATTGTTGTCAGTTGCCATTGAAATCAATATTGAATTTGAGTACCATTGCAGACTTTCTGCATTCCTGCCACTATCACACTGTCGCCAAAAGAAATGCCGTTATTTATTTCAACACCTTGAGGCAAGATTGAACCGGTGTCGACAAAGCGACGTTCAGCCTTCCCTGCTTTGGCAAGCCAAACAAAATGCCGATTGTCAGAGCTAAGAAGCACTGCATTTGCGGGAAGAACAATCTTTTCAGCCACTTCATCTTTCTGTTCAGGCGAAATCACAGTAACATTGCAAAGCATACCCGGGCGAAGAGTTCCGGAAGCATTTGACACCTTGAATTTAACATCATAGGTACGCGACAAAGGATTAGCCACCACACCTTGTTCAGTGAGAATACCTTCAAGTATTCCAGATTCTACTGATTTGGCAGTGATATTTGCTTTGATGCCAGGTTTCAATGATCCTATTTCTGATTCCGGCACAGATATACTTACCTTTACATCACCTATCGATACAATCTTTACCACTGGTACTGCCGGTGCTACTGTTTGACCGGCTTCTGCAAGTTTCTCGGAGACAATACCACTTACAGGAGCATAAATTCGGGCATTCCCAACAGCTCGACGTGCAATAGCTGCTGCATTTTCAGCCTGACGTAGCTTACTCTGCACATCCACCCATTGAATGTCGGGCAGTGCGTTTGCATCGTGAAGTTTCTTTAGCCTGTTGTAAGCATCTTGAGCCTGAGAAAGAGTAGCTTCAGCAACTTGGCTTGCGTTCTGTAGACTTGCAGCATCAATCTCTGCCAATAGCTGACCCTTGCTGACTTTTTGTCCGGGTTCGACATAAATACGTTTTAGTGTGCCGGCTATAGAAAAACTCATGTCGGCACCTTCTCCACTTTCAACAGTTCCGGAATATTGACGATTGCCTGATTCTATGTCACCGGCAGCTGCAATAACATCGACTTTCACGGGAGGAATAACTGTAGTTTTTTCCTTTTTAAAACCACAAGATGAAAACATGGAACCCGTGACTACCATGGTCAAGATAAGCGAGGTGTATTTCATTGCTTTATTAAATTATTTCATTTTTTAAAGTAAGTTTACAGTATTTAAAACTTTTAAATGGTTATGTCGGTTTTTTTTAAGGAAGCTTTAAAATGTACTATTTGTATTCTATTCTTGACTTTTTATCATATAAGGCACAAAAAAATGGATGAAAAGTATTATTTTTGCCTATTGATATGAATTCATTACCAAATGTAATAAAGATTGAAGGAGAGAATGCCTTTGGGATCCTGACTCAATTTGCCGATCATCAAAGCGGGATACTTCTATGTCAGGCCGGCTCAGTAGGGTTTACAATCGGCTCCAAGTATTATGAAATGTGTGACGGCGACATGCTCATTATTGTCCCATTCACTAATCCGGAATTTACACATGTAAGCTCTGATTTTTTTGGAATACTTTGTGTAGTAGATTTAGAATATGTTTTTTCTGCTATAACTCCTGTCAGACTAATCTCAAATATGCAGTTTGTCATATTGCATCCCCTCTCTCACCCATGTTCATCAGACGTTGAGGCTATGACCACACTCATAGACCTAATAGAACAGCAAAGTAAATTTGTTGGCAAACGGCCTCTTGCGGAATTGACGATAGGCAACCTTCTTCACGTATTGGCATATATAGTTTTAGATTCATATCTAAATGTTAACCATTCAGAAACTACGGTCAGCGATACGAAAGAGGCAATCATGATGAACTTTCATGCAAATCTATCGAGAGACTTTGCTATTCATCGTAGCGTGGCATATTATGCAAGTTTACAAAATTTGACTCCTCGATATTTTTCCACAACCATTAAGAATGTGTCAGGAAACACACCATTATATTGGATCAATATAGCCGTTGCGGCAGAAGCGAAACGATTAATGCGCAATTCAAAAATGAGTATTAAGGAAATAGCTTACAAACTGAATTTCACTTCGCCAACATTTTTCACAAGATGGTTTCGTGAATGCACAGGTGAAACTCCGTCACAATATAGAAGCCGATGCCGTATTACACTTTCTGAAAAATAAAACCGGTATAAAAATAAGACTTGTAGAGTGGCGATAAGTCTATAAAAAAATACTGCAAGTCCTGTTGTTGAATAGAGAGTTGACACTTTATAAAAAAGATACTCGCTGTTGTTTCCCCAAATTTTATGTTTAAGAATAACTAAACTCATAAACTCCTGAACTGATATTCTTATTTTACTAATAATAGCTATGGAACAAATTCATGAGGCTAAATTTTAATATTTCAATTATTTTTAGTAAATTTGCAGTCCAAAACAAAAAAACAGAGAAATAAAAATTTTAGGTAAAAAACTTAAGACAAATCACATGAAAGCATATGTATTTCCCGGCCAGGGAGCCCAATTTGTGGGTATGGGCAAGGATCTCTATGAGAACAATGCAGAAATCCGCGAGATGTTTGAGAAAGCAAATGAAATTCTCGGTTTCCGTATCACTGACTTGATGTTTGAAGGCACTGAGGAAGATCTTCGTCAGACTAAGGTTACCCAGCCGGCAATATTCCTTCATAGTGTAGCACTTTCCAAGAGCCTTGGCGATGAATTCCAGCCTGATATGGTGGCAGGTCACAGCCTTGGTGAGTTTTCAGCACTTGTAGCCTCTGGAGCCCTCAGCTTTGAGGAAGGGCTGAAGCTTGTCAGCAAACGTGCACATGCCATGCAGAAAGCATGTGAGAAACAGCCATCAACCATGGCTGCAGTCCTCGCCCTTCCAGATGAGAAGGTTGAAGAAATCTGTGCGGGTATCGATGAAGTTGTAGCGCCTGCAAACTACAACTGCCCGGGGCAGGTTGTAATATCAGGCTCCATCGAAGGTATAGACAAAGCTTGCGAGCAACTTTTGGCAGCCGGGGCAAAACGTGCTCTTAAACTGAAGGTAGGAGGTGCTTTCCACTCGCCTCTCATGCAACCTGCTCAGGAAGAACTTACGGAAGCTATCGAGGCTGCTAAATTTGAGACTCCGAAATGCCCGGTATATCAGAATGTTGATGGTAAGCCCCATACCGATCCGGAAGAGATCAAGGCAAATCTTATCAAACAGCTTACAGGCGCTGTTCGTTGGACTCAAGATGTAGAGGCTATGATAGCTGATGGTGCTAATGAGTTTATAGAGCTTGGCCCGGGAAATGTACTTCAGGGACTCGTGAAGAAAATAAACAAAACAGTTTCAACATCAGGCAAACAATAAAAAATGAATATAGCAATTGTAGGTGCGAGCGGTGCGGTAGGACATGAATTTCTCCGCGTACTCGATGAACAGAACTTTCCGATAGACAATCTGCGACTTTTCGGTTCTTCTCGCAGTGCCGGAAGTGAGATGGAGTTCAGAGGAAAGAAATATGTGATTGAAGAACTCACCCATGAGTCCGACTTCAGTGGTGTAGATATTGCATTCACTTCCGCAGGAGCAGGCACTTCAAAGGAATACGAGAAAGTCATCACTCGCCATGGCACGCTGATGATCGACAATTCATCAGCATTCCGCATGGATAAGGATGTGCCCCTTGTTGTGCCTGAGGTAAACGGTGCAGATGCTCTTGAACGTCCGCGCAACGTAATAGGCAATCCAAACTGCACGACTATCCAGATGGTAGTTGCACTTAAACCTATAAACGACCTTTCGAAGATAAAGAAAGTGCATGTGGCCACTTATCAGGCAGCAAGCGGTGCCGGTGCTACTGCTATGGCAGAACTTGAGAATCAGTTTAAGGAAATTTCCGACGGTAAGCAGCCGACAGTTGAAAAGTTTGCCTATCAACTTGCTTTCAACGTTATTCCTCACATCGACGTATTCCTTGACAACGATTACACCAAGGAAGAGATGAAGATGTTTAACGAGACTCGAAAGATTATGCACAGTGATGACATTGCTGTAAGTGCAACATGCGTTCGGGTGCCGGTGCTTAGGGCTCACAGCGAGGCAATTTGGATTGAAACAGAAAAGCCCCTTGAGATAGAGACAGTTCGCAATGCATTCGAGACAGCAGAAGGTGTGGTAGTTGTTGACAAACCTTCAAATAAGGAATATCCAATGCCTTTGTTTGTTGCTGATCACGACCCTGTTTATGTAGGACGTCTACGAAAGGATATCTCCAATCCCAACGGTCTTGCTTTCTGGGTTGTAGGTGACCAAATCAAGAAGGGGGCAGCCCTTAATGCGGTGCAGATTGCTCAATGGCTTTTGAAGAATGACCCTAAATTTTCGAATTGAGAGTTTTGAAATTCTTAACCATAATATTCCTCTCCGAGACTTAATAGCAGTTTCCCCAGGCATTATGCCTGGGGAAACTGCTAATATAAGGAATCCAACATCTATCAGAACTCAAATCTCATACTTCCGATATCCGTTCCGAATTGAAGTATTAAAATATATTAAAACTTGAAATAACAGCCACCGCTCTTGAACATTCGGGCTGTTGTTGTTGTTTTATAAGTATAAGTATAAGAAATTAGTTTCATGATGTTAGGTTAGTAAAATGTATTATGGAAAACACTTAGCTGCAATTATCTGAGAAGATGATTGTAGTTTTTTTTATAAGTTAACAGCCGGAACTCAAAAATTGAGTTCCGGCTGTTAACACGAATATTTCAGCACTTTATCTATTTGAGGGCTTCAATAGAAGCACGAATAGCAGCTATCTTTTCTGTGGCATCGCTTTGTTTCTTGCGCTCGAGAGCGATCACCTGCTCAGGGGCATTAGCCACAAAACGCTCGTTTGCAAGTTTCTTCTCAACACCTGCAAGGAAACCTTCGTAGCGCTTGAGTTCTTTCTCAAGTTTGGCGAGCTCTTCCTCAACGTTAATCTTATCGGCGAGAGGAACACTATATTCCACCGGACCTACCAGGAATGCCACTGAGGTAGCGCCTTTCTCCAAGATAGGAGTAATTTCCTTGACATTGCCCATCTTCAAAAGCACGGAGTCAAGAGAACCGTCATGCGGTCCCTTAACCTCAACAGAAATCTCTTCCTTATTTGCTATCTGACGCTGCTTGCGAATAGCCCGGAGACCGGTAATGATTTCCTTAAGTGTCTCAAATTTAGAAAGAAGTTCCTCATTAACCTTACCGGGAACTGGCAGAGTAGTGTTCATGATACTATCGCCGTCGTTGCGCTCGGCAAGATGTTGCCATAATTCTTCGGTAATGAACGGCATGAAAGGATGCAGAAGCTGAAGAAGCAACTCGAAAAACACCATAGTCTCAGCATACGTCTTGCTATCGATCGGGGATCCATACGCAGGCTTGATAACTTCAAGATACCAGCTTGAGAATTCATCCCAGAATAACTTATAGACTGCCATCAATGCTTCTGAAATTCGGAACTTGCCCATAAGGTCTTCAACCTCGTTCATTGTCTTATAGAGCTGCGAACGGAACCATTCTACTGCTACCTTGGAACTCTCGGGCTGCGCAATATTGTCGTCAACACTCCATCCCTGGATAAGGCGGAATGCATTCCAGATTTTATTAGCAAAATTACGACCTTGTTCAACAAGAGCATCATCATACATGATGTCATTTCCTGCGGGAGCAGACAACATGAGACCCATACGAACACCATCGGCTCCAAATTTATCGATCAGTTCCAACGGATCGGGTGAATTTCCCAAAGATTTACTCATTTTCCGGCCAATCTTGTCGCGGACAATACCGGTAAAATATACATTGCTAAACGGTTTGTCGCCTGCATACTCATATCCTGCCATAATCATTCGTGCCACCCAGAAGAAAATGATATCAGGCCCTGTTACAAGAGTAGCTGTAGGATAATAATATTTCAGTTCCTCATTATCAGGATCAAGGATTCCATTGAAAAGGGTGATCGGCCAAAGCCAGGAGCTGAACCATGTATCAAGAGCACCCTCATCCTGAACAAGATCGTCTATTTGAAGGTCAAGACCACTCTCCTTGCGTGCTTTTTCAAGAGCCTGCTCCTTGGTTTCCCCTACAGCAATACGGGTTTCGCCGTCTACGTCGTAGTAATATGCCGGAATGCGATGTCCCCACCAGAGCTGACGGCTGATACACCAATCCTGTATGTTCTCAAGCCAAAGACGATAAGTTGTCTTATACTTTTCAGGTACAAACTTGATGTAGTCTTCCATCACAGGAGCAAGAGAGATCTCAGCAAAGTGACGCATGTTAATAAACCACTGAAGTGACAGGCGTGGTTCAATTGCAACCTTAGTACGCTCTGAATAGCCAACGTTATTTGTGTAATCCTCCACTTTTTCCATTAGGCCGGCTTCTTCAAGATCTTTTGCAATCTGCTTACGTACATCAAAACGATCCATGCCTGCATACTTTCCACCATTTTCATTGAGAGTCGCATCCTCATTAAAGATGTCGATTGTCTCAAGATTATGGGTCTTGCCAAGCATATAGTCGTTCTTATCATGAGCCGGAGTCACCTTTAGGCAACCTGTACCGAAATCTATCTCCACATAACGGTCTTCTATCACAGGGATTTCCCTTCCGACAAGAGGCACAATCACCTTTTTACCCTTTAGCCAAGCATTTTTCGGATCTTTTGGATTTATGCACATGGCCGTATCGCCCATGATGGTCTCAGGACGAGTTGTTGCCACAACAGCATAACGACCTTCCGGATCATCAGCCACATAATAACGCAAATAGTAAAGTTTTGAGTGCTCCTGCACGAAATTCACCTCATCGTCAGAAATCGCAGTACGATTTTTCGGGTCCCAGTTCACCATACGCAGCCCACGATAGATAAGGCCCTTGTCATATAGGTCGCAGAAAACCTTTGTCACGCTCTTTGAGCGAAGTTCGTCCATGGTGAAAGCCGTACGATCCCAATCGCAACTTGCGCCGAGTTTACGAAGTTGCTTGAGAATGATTCCCCCATGTGTATGTGTCCAGTCCCAAGCATGCTCAAGAAACTGCTCTCGGGTCAAATCGGTTTTCTTTATTCCCTGCTCGGCTAGTTTTTGAATCACCTTTGTTTCGGTTGCAATAGCGGCATGGTCTGTTCCGGGCACCCAGAGGGCGTTCTTGCCCATCATACGTGCACGACGGATAAGGATATCCTGTATGGTATTGTTGAGCATGTGACCCATATGAAGCACACCAGTCACGTTTGGCGGCGGAATCACGATGCAATAAGGTTCTCTTTCATCGGGAACAGAGTGAAACATCTTGTGACGTTCCCAGTATTCATACCATTTGTCTTCAACCTCATGCGGGTTGTATTTAGTGGCTAATTCACTCATAATTTTTGTGATTTTACATTTAAGATGCAAAATTACAAAAAATAATTTAGAATTTTATTCGAATTTAAAATTTAGAATTTAGAATTTAGAATTTTTATATCATTTCATACCTATTCTGGGGTGCTTTTTCAAGATATATAGCTAAAACTTCGCGTTTCAGTGGAATGGTCAGTTCTCCTGACTGAGTTTATTATGCATTCTTTCCGTAATGGATACTATTCCGGCTAATTCGAGAAGATCAGGAATGGACATAGGAATTGGAGATGGAATAAACCCGGCAAGATGAGCAACCATACCAAGTATTTGCTCAGGAGTGTTGGTTTTCCGAAGATATTCCATCGAAAGGGAGCTGTCCCGTTTTGACAGTCTCACCCCTTGATCGTTGCAGACAAGTGGGACATGAGCAAATTCAGGCATTTCATATCCAAGAAGACGATAAAGATAGATTTGTTGGGCAGCAGAAAGGAGCAAATCATCACCACGCATCACCTCAGTCACACCCATCAATGCGTCATCTACCACAACAGCCAACTGATAAGACCATGCTCCATCTCCGCGTCTGATAACGAAATCACCGCAATGGCGCGCGAGGTTGACAGTAATCTGACCACAGATGAGATCAGAAAAAGCTATCTCTTCATCCGGAACATACAGACGTACTGCAGCTCCTTGTTTTTCTTTATAAACAGATGGTAGGCAAGGCGGACGGCATGTGCCCTTATAGACCACTCTGCCGTCAGATTCATGAGGCGCTTGAGTGGTGAGTATATCAGCCCTTGTGCAAGAGCAAGGATAGCAAAGACCGGTTTCCTTAAGCTTATTCAGAGCTGCCTCATACAATCCGTGTCTCTGGCTTTGAAGATATGGACCGTGCAAACCTTTTCCTTCGAGTCCACCTTCATCCCACTCAAGACCGAGCCATAAAAGGTCGTCTTCAATCTGGTATGCATGCTCCATTTTGGAGCGTTGAGGATCGAGGTTCTCAATCCTGAGAAGCCATTTACCTCCCCGCGACTTGACAGAAAGCCACGACAACACTGCGGTATAGATATTTCCGAGGTGCATTCTTCCTGACGGTGAGGGGGCAAAACGCCCTACTGGGAAGCTGTCTGTTTTTAATTGAGCGAAGTCTGAAGTCATTATAGTCTTATGCCATTAGACTGCAAAATTAATGTTTTTTTCTTAATCTTACGATGCTGAATACTAAGATTAGTCAAAGAAAGATAGTTTTTATTTGGTGAATAGACTAAAAAATAGTAATTTTGCACCGATAACCAACTATTACAAAAAATTGGATACAGACCCTTTACCTGCACACAGTCCCCTGCTGGCACTTGGCCAGCTAGCATCAAGCGCAATATCATTCAAGGCTCCGGAAGACTGGATGTCCTGGTGCATAATTGTATTTATAGCCATATTATGTCTCTTTATATCAGCATTTGTATCAGGTAGTGAAATTTCCTACTTCGGTCTATCGCAAAGTGATCAGGAAGAACTGGAAGAAGATGAATCTTCCAATGCAAAAAAGGCTATGAGATTGATAGCAAACCCAGAAAAACTTCTTGCAACAATTTTAATCGCCAACAATCTGGTTAATATCACGATGGTTGTTCTTCTGACATTTGCTATCAATCAGGCAGTAGTGTTTCATTCCTCCATTGTAGGATTCTTACTTCAGACAGTATTGCTGACGTTTCTTCTTCTCCTTTTCGGTGAAATATTTCCAAAACTTGTTGCCCGCGGACGAAGTTTGAAGTGGGCAATGATGGCGGCCCCAGGAATATCGTTTCTTTCCGGTCTGTTTACACCTATCTCATCACTTCTGGTCAAATCTTCTACTATCATAAATAAGGTTGTGGCAAAAAAGCAGGAAAACCTGACAACCGACGAATTGGAAAAAGCCCTTGAGATTTCCGATCTCCAAGAAGGAAAAGACAAGGAAATGCTTGAAGGAATTCTTGCATTTGGTGAAAAGGCTGCAAGTGAGATCATGATTTCTCGGGTCGATGTGACTGATATTGAATATCACGCTGATTTCAGCGAAGTGGTTGATGTCATCGTAAAGTCCGGCTACAGCCGCATACCTGTATATGACCGTACTCAAGACACCATCAAGGGAATACTATATTCCAAAGATCTTTTGCCCTACATAGGCAACGATGATCCTAAATTCCGTTGGCAGGCACTCATAAGAGATGCCTACTTTGTGCCAGAATCCAGGTCGCTCGATGATCTTCTTGAGGATTTCCGTAAGAAAAAGATGCACATGGCCATCGTGATTGACGAATACGGTGACACCCAAGGAATCGTTACACTTGAAGATGTAATAGAGGAAATTGTAGGGGAAATAGATGATGAATATGACGAAAGCAAAGATCTCTACCGCAAACTATCCCATGACACATATATCTTTGATGCAAAGATACCAATCAGCGACTTTTGTCGAGTGACAGATGTTGATGAAGAAGTTCTGGGCGATATAGGAGATGCAGAGACCCTTGCGGGACTTATGCTCGAAATCAAGGGAGATTTTCCGGAAAATAAGGAATCGCTGCAAAGAGGACCTTTCCGATTCCTTATACTTCAGATGGAGAAACATCGGATCACTAAGATCAGAGTATCGAAAACAAATTAAGACTTTATTCATCAATAGCAAATTGTGAATAAGAAACTTAGAGTTAAGAACATTTAACCTGAACTCTGATAACTGAATAATAAATATATGTGCGATTTTTTATATGAGAGGGAAATAGCTCCTTGCGGAGTTGCAGTTGAAATAATTTATGGTGCTGACGAAAAATCAGCAAAAGTCTGGAAACTTTTTGCTATGCAAATTTTTTCAGAATCAGATGGTGACTACCGTGATATAATACACATGGAGAGTGGTGCCCCGATGCTTGACGCTATTCCCCAACGGATTTCTGTCAGCCACACATCGCACTTCCTCGCTATAGCTTCTCTTCCAAAAACTCCTGATATAAATCTGGAAGAAGTGAACATACGCACTGCCATAGGTATCGATATTGAAAAATCAGACAGAGCACAGGTATTAAAGATTAAAGAGAAGTTTCTCTCGGAAAATGAATGTTCCCTACTTCACGATGTCAAGAGTCCTCAAGATGCAACACTTGAAGAAGTTAAAGATCACATCCTGGCATGGACATGTAAGGAGGCTCTATATAAGGCAGTCATGGGAAAATATTCAGATTGGAAGAATGACTACGTTATAATTTCACTACCCAAAATAGCACCAAATATTAAGGGAGCCACACCTGAAAAATATGGTATGGCTGAAATTATCTTGCATGAACAAGACTCAGTAATGAAAATGTTCTTGTCATCTTGGGAAGTAGAAGGACACGTTCTCACACTTGCATTCTCACCTAAGATTGCCAAATTTCCCGTCAGATAAAAGTGTCTTACCTGCACCGGTAACTCCAATTCCAAATAGAGCATAGTCATAGTAGGCTGGATCATCCGGCCTGAACTGTCTCAATCTTTCAGTAAGTTCCTCAACAGCCTTGCGGTCGTCAGCCTTACGAGTTAGCAAGCCAAGATCTCGCGCCGTATTGCCCACATGCACATCAAGAGGTATGTATAACTTTGATTTTGGTATAGACGTCCATACCCCCATATCTACTATTCCATCGTCGCGCACAAGCCATCGAAGTGCCATATTCACCCTTTTCAATGCAGTCTGCTTCAGATTGTTGGGCAATCCTCTTTTTGAAATGACACCACCATTAGCATCGGTTATTATTTTCTGCATCTCTTCCACTAACTTCCAGGCCGGAGCAGGATCTGAAGCAGCGTCTACCGAAGCACTGAATGCGTCAAGGCTACCATAGCGGGAATAAATTTCCCTAAGTCCGGTAAGAAAATGGATAAGATCCCGAGCAAAGAATGTTCGATGGATATTTTGTGATGGATCAAGATCAAGATAACCCTCCTCCATCACGTATTTGTAGGGATCATGCCCCATGAGAGCAAGTAGACGCTCTGCATCACGGCATATCATAGACCTTTTTCCCCAAGCAATCATTGAAGCGAGGAAAGATACAATTTCAATATCCTGCAGTTTTTCAAACCTGCGGGGATATTGAACCGGATCATCTGCAATAAATTCTTGCCGGTTGATCAAAGCGGCCTGCTCATCAAGAAATTCTTTCATGGCATTCTAAAATATAATTTCCACCGGTTCAGACTCTCTGTTATTCCTGTCAAGGGCTGTGACTGCAAATCTCATGCCTTTTAAGGCCACCTCATCATCATCTTCCGAAACAAGATACTCCTTCCTTGGTGTTAGAATCATTATCGCTTCAACATTCTCAGTATCAAGATCTTCATCCTCAAGAAATGAGTAAACAACAAAGCGTATCTGGTCGGTATCTTTCTGCTTGGGCTTCTCCACGTCCCATTCAAGATATGACAGCCCATTCTTTTTTGCAAGACGAAGGTTTTTAACAGGCTCAGGCCTGACTTTTTGATTACCATAAGCAGGTGGAAGAGCAACCGTATTCTGATGCACATAGGCAAGAGAATCGGCAACCCCCTTCATATTACCGGTGACCCAATAGCCGTGCCACCAAACATTGCCCTTTATGTTTGGCAAATCGCGCGAAAGTTTCACTTTTGTAGCAAGTTCGTTGGAATCCCCTGCTTTAGGATCGGCATTGTTCATAGTGCGCTGAACATCCTGACCGATGAATATATCAACTCCATGACAATTGTCATTCCACCAATGAGCCAAGTGTCGGCTCGGGGCTGCCTTAAAGTCAAGTGTCCAATAAAGCTGAGGGGCAAGATAGTCAACCCACCCGTTTTTTGCCCATAACAAAACATCTGCATACAGACCGTCGTAATTCTGAAGTCCATTAGATTCTGATCCTCTTGGATCAGTCTTCTTATTACGCCAGATTCCAAAGGGACTCACTCCAAAGCGCACCCATGGTTTTGTCTCCTTGATTGTGGCATTCATTTGCTCAATCAGCATGTCAACATTATGCCGGCGCCAATCCTCAAGCTTCATGCCATTCCCAAATTTCTCATAAGACTCAGCATCAGGAATCTTTACACCTGCCACAGGATAAGGATAGAAGTAGTCGTCTATATGGATTGCATCCACATCATAACGGGTTGTAATATCTTTGACAACCTCACAGATATAGTCTCTATTTTCTTGATATGCAGGATCAAAGAAAATTTTACCATCATACTTAAAGAATCGTTCCGGATGTTTCTTTGAGATATGATCATCAGGAAGAATTTCTTTTGGAGAAGAGGTGACACGATATGGGTTAAGCCATGCATGAAGCTCCATTCCACGTTTATGAGCTTCCTCTATTGCAAACTCCAAAGGATCCCACAGTGGTACGGGGGCCTTACCACGTTTTCCAGTTATCCAGCTTGACCACGGTTCAATATCACTGATATAAGCGGCATCTGCTGTAGGACGGACCTGAAATATAACTGCATTACATCCCGTGCGATGAAGACGGTCTATCTGATCTGCAATATACTCCTTCAATTTGGCAGTACCTTTCTGCTGAGTATTCATATACTGTGTCTGCCCGATGATGTGAAGCCAAGCTCCTCGAAATTCCCTTTTAGGATTTGAAGCTTCAATATTTAATGTAAAGAGCAGCGCCAATATGTATGACGCTGCCACAATGCGTTTAAAATTCATATATAAATTATTTATCGCCATACATGCTGTCCCACCATTGGGGTGAATCCTGAAGGTATTTAGCAAACCATGCCATCTGTGTTGCATGCCATTGCTTTCGCTTGTCATGATGCAGTATGTGGTGATCTTCACCATCCACCTGTATAAACTCTACATCTTTTCCAAGAATGCGCAACGCATTAAATAGCTGTATGCTTTCACCAACGGGGACATTGGTATCGGCATTTCCATGCAGCAACAGAAGAGGAGTATTGATTTTGTCTGCATTGAAAAGTGAACCATGCTTGGTAAACAGCTCAGGGTTATTCCAAGGATAAGACTCGGGAGCTGCAGTTGTATTGTAGGAATACCCCCAATTGCCCTCACCCCAATATGATGTTACGTCGGATATGCCAGCGTGTGATATAGCCGCTGCAAATATATCGGTCTTTGTCTGCAGATATTGCGTCATAAAACCGCCATAGCTTGCACCGAGACATCCAATTTTCTTATCGTTGACAAAATCATGAGTCCTGCAATATTCTTTTACACCTTCTATAATATCGTCGGAAGTGCGTTCTCCCCATGCATTGGCATGTCGCGATGAAAATTCCTGACCGAACCCGTATGCCCCTGATGGATTCATTATTAGTGCCACATAGCCACGGGAAGCAAATATCTGAGGATCATATACACTTACATATCTCTGGCAAGGAGAACATCCCCCGTAGTAATAAACTATCATGGGATATTTCTTCTTGGGATCAAAATCTGGTGGAAGAACCTGGATACACTGGATATTGGTTCCATCCGAAGCCTTGAAAGACCACGGGGTCGCCTCCCCAATCTCAATATCTGCAAAATCAAGTATATATGGATCATCGATAAGACGTGATTTTCCTGTTTTCAGATCAATAAGTTCACACCTGCCTGAATAGTGATAGTCTGAACCGATTACTGCCATCCATTTCGATGAGTCGTCACCGATAGAGAACTTTGAAATATAAGGCATTCCAACAGAAATCTTCGTAATTTTTCCATTTTCAGGGTTGAGAGAATAGACATTCAGATCGAACCCATCAGAAGCACGGAAATATATATTATTATCAGATCTGTTCCACACTGGTTCGTCATCTATTGAAGGATTGAAATCTACAGTCACCGGTCTAATAGATTTATCGGCAATTGTCATTATGTAACCTTGTGCGTCGTAGTCGTTACTATATTTCTTCCCTCCATTGTTTTTACCGATTGCATTGAACGCCTCCGGACCGGCTGTCAGGAAAAGTCTCTTACCGTCGGGTGAATATGTACATGTCTTTATATACGGTTCATCTTTGACAAGAGTATCGGTAGCAAGAGTTGAAAGATCAAGTTCCACCACATCATAGAAATAGAAAGGGAATCGATCCATCTGCTCAGTCATTGAACCATAAACCAATTTCTTAGAGTCTGGAGATATATCATATACAGATGTAGTGTTACCGGAAAACGTCAGAGGCTGTCTTATACCAGTCTGGAGATTATATTTCTCAAGATAATATCTGTCTCGGTGACCTGCAAGGCGATCATCTGGATCACGAAGTCTTTTTAGGTAACCTGTATCTTTGGATCCTTCCACAATTTTGTACAATATAAGATATGTACCATCTGGGCTCATGATGAAATTATTTTCTGGAAGATCCTTGGCAAGAAGCGTCTGCTGCTGATTAGCTGCATCCATTGAATATAATGAGTAGGAATCATCAGTACGCACCGTATAGCAAAGGCGGCTACCCTTGTTCATCCAGAATGTGCCGGCAGGCAGACTTGCATTGAGAATTTTGCCGGTTGCACAATCCATCAAAACAGACCACGACCTTTGTCTGCCTTCACCATAAGTTGTTGAATATCCCAACGTCATATATTTTCCATCAGGTGACAAAGAAGCTCGGGTTACGCGGGTTCCAAGAGTTGCATTTTCAATTCGGAACCGTTTGCTTATACCAGCACCTTTTGCATATTCTACATCCTGAAATTCCGAGTCGGGTATGAATTCAAGAGAAATCTCAGGAGCAGAAGGGTCATTATCCATTGAGATAAATGAGACAAAAAGATCAGCTGTTTCTTCCGGCTCAAGTGTAAATTGGGTATCTTTCCAAATTCCTGTCGAATCTGAACGATTTACAGAAATCAGGCTCTTTGTTCCATTGGTGAGTTCAGCCAAAACATTTGATTTAAGCCTTAACTTTCCACTAACATATCTTGTTGGCCGCATTCTTGTAGCCAATGTTCTCATTATTATTCCATTGTCAGCCTTTGCAAAATGAACAGTCATTGCAGTGTCGGCCACAACCTCAGACCAATCTGAACCAACTTTTTCCACCTTTCGGTTAATGGTTCCAAGAAGCATATCAGTACTAAAAGGGTTTTTAGCAGCTGAAACAGAATCTCCAGGAATGACAGGAAGTTTAAGTTCCACACCTGGCGAAACCATAAAACGATCGAATTTCACAGATGCGTCATCGCCCCTCATTACTAAGAATGAGAGGGCGAATGCCGACACGGCAAGAGCCGCTGTCTTAATATTTTTCATTTATGGTCAATTTGAAGGCATCTCATAAGAGTGTATAGCCTTGAGTTTCATATTATAGATTAGTGTTGAATATGGCATCACGCTTGTACTCGAAACGCCATAGGCAGCATTCATAGGAATAACACATGTCACCGAATCACCTACGTGCATATTGGTAAGCATAGCCCAAAAACCAACGATGTTATCACTTGGTTTGCAACGATATATACTGTCGCCATACGTAGTGTTACGATAACTTGAATCAAGCACGGCACCATTTACATATTTACATTCGTAGATAACGTCAACCGTAGAATTATCCATCGGAACGAGATTGGAAGCAGTCTTGCTCCTGTCATTGTGCCATTGCGAAAGTATATACACACCTGGACACCAAGTCGGAACTATTTTCTCGAAGAGCTTGTTTCCACTGGCATCAACAGCCGCTTCTTTCTCAGAAAGGTAGGTTTCATTCTCTTTTATCCAATCCGTATAGTCGTAAGAATTATCATCGTCACCAAGACATGACGTAAGTCCTGATAACATCAGAAAGGATGAAATTGCAGGAAATATATATCTTTTAATCTTCATTCACCTAATAAAAATTAGAATTCCACCTTGGGAGCCTTGTTAGCTCCCGCCTCTGCCTTGAACTGCTCCTTCTCCTTGAAGCCAAACCAACCGGCATAGATTGTAGTAGGGAATTTTTTAATAGCAGTGTTATATTCCTTCACAGCCTGAGTGTATCGCTCCCTTTCTGTGGATATTCTGTTTTCGGTACCTTCAAGTTGAGTCTGGAGATCAATAAAGTTCTGATTAGCCTTCAGGTCAGGATAAGCTTCTTTTACTGCATTGACATAGATATCAAGGGCTCCTTTAAGCTTGCTCTGAGCTTCCTGATAAGCCTGAATATTCTGCTGCGGATTTTCCACTGCCTCAGCAGCATTGTATGCCTCGGTCAAACCACTGCGCGCTTGTGTAACCTTAATAAATGTCTCACTCTCATGCTCTGAATACCCTTTTACAGTATTGACCAGATTTGGAATGAGATCGGCACGGCGCTGATATTGGTTTTCAACCTGAGCCCATGCTTGGTCTACGTTCTGCTCCTTCTCTACAAGGGAGTTATAGTTGCAGCTTGAAAGTGTCGATATTGCAAAAAGTGCTACGACAAAAAAAGCTATATTTCTAAATATCTTCTTCATGATGATCGTTTATTCAGATTAAAATTAAATCAGAGAAGTTTTTTAAGAAGTGAATTTAGCGATACCTTTTCAGCAAGGATTTTCTCGAGATCATTAATATTCACTCGCTCTTGCTCCATTGTGTCGCGATGACGTAGAGTCACAGTGTTGTCTTCCAAAGTCTGATGGTCAACAGTGATACAATAAGGAGTGCCTATTGCGTCTTGACGACGATAACGTTTTCCAATAGAATCTTTCTCATCAACCTGACAGGTGAAATCAAAACGTAGCTTATGTTGAATCTCACGCGCTTTCTCTGGAAGTCCATCTTTTTTAACGAGAGGAAGAACAGCACATTTCACCGGTGCAAGTGCCGGCGGGAAATGAAGCACTGTGCGACGGTCGCCGTTTCCAAGATCCTGATCTTCGTAGCAACTGCAGAACACGCTTAGGAACATACGGTCTACTCCGATTGAAGTCTCGATGACGTAGGGCACATAGCTTTGATTAAGTTCTGGATCGAAATATTGAATTTTCTTGCCCGAGAACTTCTCATGCTGGCTAAGGTCGAAGTTCGTGCGAGAATGAATACCTTCAACTTCCTTGAATCCGAATGGCATCTCAAATTCGATATCGGTTGCAGCATTAGCATAGTGAGCAAGTTTTTCATGGTCGTGATAACGATATTTTGCATCACCAAGACCAAGAGCCTTATGCCATTTGAGGCGTGTTGCACGCCAATAGTCGAACCACTTCATCTCCTCACCAGGACGAACGAAGAATTGCATCTCCATCTGCTCAAACTCACGCATACGGAATATGAACTGACGGGCAACAATCTCATTGCGGAAAGCCTTTCCTATCTGTGCTATACCGAATGGGATACGCATACGTCCGGTCTTCTGGACGTTGAGATAATTCACAAATATTCCTTGCGCTGTCTCCGGACGCAGATAAACATTCATCGCACCATCGGCAGTAGAACCCATTTCAGTCTTGAACATGAGGTTGAACTGACGCACATCTGTCCAATTCTTAGTACCGCTAATCGGATCTACAATTTCATAGTCAAGAATAATCTGCTTGAGCTCGGCAAGGTCATTTGCATTCATGGCGTCTGAATAGCGCTGATGAAGTTCATCACGCTTCTTCTGATGTTCAAGTACGCGTGGATTTGTCTGACGGAACATTGCCTCATCGAAAGATTCTCCAAAACGTTTAGCAGCCTTTGCAACTTCTTTATTGACCTTATCATCGAACTTTGCTATCTCATCCTCAATAAGCACATC
>CAYQXG010000054.1:0-21137 GCA_964421525.1 uncultured Sangeribacter sp.
TCTTCTGCTCTCACTCAATGGAATTCCTTCCTCAACTCGCGAAAATCACTCGCCCCAAACCGCCCCGGGGCTCTTAAAATCTTTATGAGACGGGGTCTTAATATTCGTTTGACAGATTAGCAGATATTTATCAAAGAACTCAATAAAAATATCTGCTAAGAATAATGTATAGTAATCATTTGGTTGCCAATTTCACTTTTGCAGCAGGAAGGCCATCCCCTTTCACAGTAAGACTAACAGGTCCTTGCTCTTGCCTGCTACGCAATATTACGGTTGCAGCCCCTTTGTAAAGACTTCTGGTATTGCCCGTCATAAGTTCATCACTTTTCAGGTCGCCATTTATAACCCCGACGATATCAGCCGGGCCATCCACTTCAAACGTCAGAAGTTGACCGGCATTCTTATCAGTAAGTCCTTTCCCGTCTACCGCAAAAATCTTTACATGCTGAAGATCCATTCCGTCTGCTTTCCAATTACTGTTGTCAGATGTTGCAACCAATTTCTTAGCAGTTCCATGGGTGGAAAGAGAATGCTTTGCCACTTGCTTACCGTCGATGAAGGCAATTGCCTCTACTTTTCCTTTCGAATATGGTACGTTTTCCCACAAAATGCGGTTACGTTTTTGAGGATTTTCAACCTCATTCTTTTTCCTACCTACACTCTTTCCATTGATGATGAGTTCAACTTCATCGCCGTTTGTATATGTAAAAAGATTCACAGTGTCGCCTGTGTTAAAATTCCAGCTGTCTGTAAATTTTCGGCCTCCCATTGTCACTCCATTCCATTCAGTTGTGCCTGTAGTCTCAAATGGTGCTATATATACCAATGGTTCGTCTTGCTTAAAAAATGACTTAAGGAAATATGCCATAGGCTTTGGATCGAGTGAGATATCGAACACTCCTTGCGTCCATCCTTTCTCAGGCCAGCCTTGTGATTCGCCAAGATAATCTATCATACCCCAATAAGCCAGACCTATTACCTTATCAAGAGCCATTTCAAAGAAATTTGGGCCCATATTGCTTGTATTGGCCTCACTTTGATAAAAAATCATCCAAGGGTATCTTTTCGAATCTCCGGGAAAATACATATACCGATAATTATAGGCTGCTATATCAGTGTGTTCAACAAGAGGAGCCGGAAGCGAGTCGGTATGTTCATTACGCCCGCGGGGATGCATCGCAACCGTGACCAAACGTGTCGAATCATATCTCTCCAGAAGTTGCTTCTGAAGTTTATATGGAGTAACTCCCCAGTCGTTGAACGGAAGGTCGGGAATCAGCTGCAGCTCATTGCCAAGACTCCAGAACACCACACAAGGATGGTTGCGGTCACGCTTTATCCATTCCGGTACATCGTGTTGCCACCTCTGCTCCCATGGAGTACGTCCGCCCGAATACTGCTGAGTCCATTTGTCGTAGAGTTCGTCCACCACAAGAATTCCATTTTCATCGCAAAGGTCAAGAAAAGACTCGCTGTAGGGATTATGCGATGAACGGATATGGTTGAAACCAAAATCCTTGAGCATTTTTATACGTTTTTCTATTGCCTTAGGATAAGCTGCTGCGCCGAGAGCGCCAAGTGTGTGGTGATTGGCAATACCCTTGAGAAGCACTTTCTTTCCATTGAGTTTCATGCCGAATTCCGGAGAGAATTCAACGCTACGTATTCCGAACCGTTCTGTGGCGGTATCTGCAATACTGCCGTCGGGACGATAGATTGTAGCCTTAAGAGTATAGAGATATGGATTTTCTGTATCCCAAAGCGACACATTATGAAGCTCGACACTGTCTAAACGAAATTCTCTGACATGCTGACGGGGATGAGACCAATGTTTATTAATCTTTGAGTAGACAGGATTCCCTTCATTGTCGAAAATTTCTATTCCTACACATATACTGTCGGTTTTTACAAAAGTAGCAAGTTCTCCGTCAACAACTACAGTTGATTTCTTTGCAGCAACTTCGGGAGTGGTGATATAAAGGGAATTGCGGGTGAAATATTGCTTTGGGTCTCCAATTTTAATATTGACATCACGATAGAGGCCACCTCCGGTATACCAACGTGAATTTTCCGGCTTTCCTGTATCAGCTTTGACCGCAATGACATTCTGTTCCCCATATTTCAGTTTTCCCGAAACATCAGATTCAAAGCCTAAATAACCATAATCAGTACTTCCAATCTTTTCTCCATTAAGATATACATCGCCCACAAGCATTATACCTTCGAAATCAAGAAGTACTCGTTTTCCCTTCCAGGAAGGATCGGGAGTGAAGGTCTTACGATACCACCCCTCCCCCATTTCCTTAAAGCCTCTGGAACTTAGTTTGCTTGCAATGTTTGCCATCAGATTTGACTTGTCACCGGTGTCACCCGCATCAGGTGCAACCCACGGTTGACTGATCTGAAAATCATGAGGCAAATCGACATTTTGCCATCCGGATTCATCATAAATCACTTGCTCGGCACCGGGATTGCTGCCAGGATTGAATTTCCAACCAAAATTTAGGTTAACGGTCTCTTGACAAAATGCAGGCAATGACATTGCTGCAATAACCACAGTGCTGAATATCTTTTTGTTTATCTTCATACCCTGACTATTTAAGCAACTTTATATATTTAGACCAATCGCCGTAGTTGGAGAAGCCATCTTTCTCACGGTCTCCGCACGCTATGACTCTATAACGTATCATGCCATCCCTATCAGGACGTAGAAGAATAAGATAATTAAGATCGCTTTCAAGTGTAGATACCACATTCTCAGGATCCACAATTATTCCAAGCCCGACTTTCTCCACAAGCTCAGGATGTCCTTTGTCCGGAATATTGCTTCCCCATGAAGCAGCCCTGCCCTCTGCCTTTAAGAAACCCTCATTATCTGTTTCAAGCTTTTGGATACCTGTGCAGAAGATCTCATCGGGATAATAACCGTCAAGCTTAACTTCAACAAAAAGATCGCGGCTATTGGGAACTACGCTGTAGGTCTGAGTCATCTGTATAGGATGCCCATTGTAGATCCAATCTTTATCAATAACCTGGATAGTATGATCATCAAGCACTTTCTGTGTGCGTGTAGATACCGTGTCGATAGTCACGGGCTCTCCATTCTGCCATCCTCTAAACGAGCCGGCTGCAATAGATTTTCCAGCCCAAAGCACATCGCAACCATAGCCTTCCTCTATCTGTTTGGGAGTTGTATAGAAGCCGGTGACGTCGAGTTCTATTTGTGGTGTCTGCTTTACATAAAGATCAAGACTCTGACGGTTGTCCATGTAAACACGATACGCGACCCAAGGGTTTTCAATTACAGCCCCATGACCGTAAATAGCATCGTACATCTGTCTTGTATTGGCATCGCCCGGAAATGAGATGCTTTCAATTCTCGGATGAGTTTTCTTTTCGTCACGAAGTTTGATATAAGCATCTGTCTGCGCTGCTGCGCCAATTGTCATTACGGTCATTGCAGCAGCAAAAAAAACTCTTTTCATCTTGTAGTCGTCTTTTTTATTATTATCCAAATTGGCTTGAATTTAAATAAAGCCGGTGTTAAATATATCTATAATTATTTCAGTGTCTGATTTCTATAGCCTTTCCATCCTTATCAAGACTAAATAGAGGCATTGTAGCTTCAGGGTCTATTTCATAGTAATGAACGGCACTGTCGTTCACATAAGGATGATGATTCCTAATCATTTTGTAGACCTCTGAAGCCGCCCAGATTGCCGGACCATAACCGTGCGCAGCTTTCTTACTTACCGGGCGGTATGCATAAAAGGCAGGATCAAATCCCATGCCCGTACCTACACAGACACCTTCAATCTCACCTCTACCATTGATTTTAGAGGAAACAGCCTCCCAGGCAAGTTGAGCCACCGGGCCAAAGGTTGTGGCCTCAAGCCAACCTTCATTGACACCATGGGCAAGAGCATAAGCAAAAATGGCTGTCGCTGATGTTTCCTCATAGGTGTCAGGACGATCAAGAAGCTGATGCCAGAAACCATCGTTTCCCTGAAGGTCTGCAAGTCCGGCTGCATGTTTCTGATAAATATCAAGAATTTCCTTACGTCCGGGATGATTCTCCGGAAGATAGTCAAGGAGCTGGCACATAGTCAGAATAGCCCAACCGTTAGCACGCCCCCATGCCATTGATGGTTGATGAGAAGCATCCTCGAGATATCCATGACGGAAAATATTCTTTTCAGGCATCCACATCCTTTTGAAGAAGCCGGAAGCAATTCTCGCAGCTTCGTCAAGTAGCTGCGGCTGATCAGCATAACTACTTCTCACTGCCATTGAAGGGAGCGCCATAAACATATCATCAAGCCAGACAGAATTATAATGGGGGCGGTTTCGGGCAATAGTGCCGTCGGCAAGATGAACAGGACTTTCTTCAAGAACCCTCCAGTATTGCTCAATATAAGGCTGAATCCTTAGTGTTGAATCCATCATAGATGCCCGCATCCATGCTCCTGCCATAGCTCCTGCATCATCGAGAGTGCGAGGGTCCTTCACTTGACGTAGCTGACCATCTTCAGAAACATCTTCCACTTTATCAGCCTCTTCGGCAAGAAATCTTATCCTATCGCATACATAGTCGGAATAGCGTTTGTCTCCTGTGATTCTTGCAGCATCAAGAAGGGCGTCGTACATAACTGCCCATTCATAGCTCGTGAGACGGAATGTGCCCTGATTCACCTTCCCGTCTGTCATTTTGGCCGGAGTTACCTCATCGATGTATGCAAACACACGGTCAATATCAGCTTTTACTGAATCAGGGTTAAGCTGACCGTAAGGTGTTTTGTAGTCCGGTTGCAAAAGATGCAGCGGGGTAGTCGAGTCATTTATCTCCGGCTCCGGAGCTTTCTGCTCACCCTTTCCGCAGGCGGCAAGCGCCAGCATCACCGATATCACTAATTTTGTGTTATTCATTCGATAATTTTTCATTTATCATTCTTTATTCGTTATTTCACCACAGTTCCTCTGAATTTCTTTCCTTTAAGGTCCGGACCGAAATAGAAACCCGGTTCGGCAGGCTGGTTATAAGCGACATTCTGGTTTGCAACACTGATTCGATAGGCAGGATCTTCCATAAATGTATGGAAACGATAGTCTGTTGGAATATCGGTTACATAGATACGTAGCGACTTATTATCAGGAGTGCGCATTATGACTTCTTCTCTCCAGTCGCCGATAATGTCGGCTTGAAGACAAGGATTCGCTTTTGTCCAATTGTTCGACACGGCACCCTCGAATCTTTTCAGTTCATCAACACCACCGGTTTCCCAATTATATTTAGATATCACGTTTCCATCAAGCAACTCCGTAAGAAGATCACCATCCCACAACACACAGAAATTAACAGGAAGAATGCTCTTCATTTCATTGATAAATTCTTTTTGCGGGGTAATCACATCCCCTTTAAAAGAGCGAAGTCCACCGCTGCTTGGCGACCACAGTTCCACTCCTTCATGAGTAGGATCTATGTCTCCTGCCATGCAACGACCGATATCCTTGTCGCTTGGATAGCGAAGGATGACCTTTCCTGTTGCAGCCTCTCGGAGAGTAGTGCCATCTTTCTTGTTTTCATGGCATCCCCATACATAGTATTTTTCATTGTTTACGTCTGACAGCAAGTGAATCGCGTCGCCATGATACATCCCAGTGGAATATAATCCGGCACCGTCATTATCTATGGTCATTTGTCCATAAATAATTTCGTCACACCCATCACCGTCTACATCCGCAACTCTCAGATTGTGGTTGCCTTGACCTGAATAAGCCTCGTTGCCTGGTTGAGAGGAATCAAACAACCATCGAAGTTTGAGTTCATGACCATCCCAATCATAAGCGGCAAGCGCGCTTTTGGCGTAGTAGCCCCGGCACATCACTACAGATGGGTGCACCCCATCAAGATAAGCAATTGCTGCAAGGTATCGCTCGCTTCTGTTGGCATATCCGTCGCCCCAGTCCTTTAGCTGACCGCGGGCAGGTTCATAATCGATAGTGCACATTGCCTCACCGGTCTTTCCATTGAAGACGGTCAGATATTCAGGCCCTGCGATAATGCGTCCCTTCATGTTGCGCCAGTCTGCCTTCATGTCTCCGATAAGTCGATTTGATCCATCTATTGTCCCATCTGCAGTCTTACAAACTACCTCTGCACAACCGTCGCCATCGAAATCATACACCATGAACTGAATGTAATGAGCGCCAGACCGAATATTTTCACCGAGATTGATACGCCATAATTTCGTACCGTCAAGTTTATAGCAGTCAAGAAAAGTCGGGCCAGTGAAACCATTGTGGGCATTGTCATGGGAATTGGTTGGATCCCACTTGAGGATGATCTCATATTCCCCGTCTCCATCCACATCTCCGACCGAAGCATCATTAGCATTATAGAAATACTCCTTTCCCCATAAATCCACACCCAACTCGGGAACATCAAGTGGAATCTCTATGTAGCCTATCGGGGCATTGGCAGGAAGAGTGCAAGTTCCTGAAATATCTCCCTTAGCGGGACGCACTTCATAGACGGTTACTTCTTTTCCTTGATATGAATCTGTAAAAAATGTGGATTCATAAATAGGCGTCTTGTTGATTTTCTTTCCATTACGGTAAATATCGAAGGTCTGAGATTCCGGATCTTGAGAGAGGTACCGCCAGGATATGTTGATCTTTTCAGGCGATTCCCTGACGACAGTGACTCCACGTCCGAGATTTTCCATCCTAAGTTTGGAGAAATCATAGCGCGACTGTGCATCCACACAAATGGTGATTCCACTCAGTGACAAGATGAGCGAAAGCGCCTTGATTAGAAGTTTTTTCATTAATGTCTGATTTTAGGTTAGTTGTAGGTCTTTTATAGGTATATAAAGAAGGAATCTCCGGATTGTAACCAAAAGATTCCCCAAAGATATAAAAATTTTTCTGTTTCTGCAAATCAATCTTCAGGCAGTTGAAGATTTAGACCCCGTCTCATAAGATTTGAGAGGCCCCTATCCGCTTCAGCTCCGGAATTAATCAGGTTGTCGGCATTTTGATTCTGCCGTGTTTTTCTCCACACAGGCTACCGTTTCATGGGAACTGTCTATATAAATTGGATTATTACATTTTTGTTAACTATTAAACCATATCACGACATAAGACATTTTATGTATAAGTAATCATCTTTTGAAAAACACATACATATTAGCACTCTTTTAATTCTATGAAAAAGTTATTTTTAATTTTCGCAGTAATTTTCGGTTTCCTGTCAGTTTCGGCAAGAGATAATTATAGCCACGATGTCAATGTTCTTCCTGTTGCAGCACAGACTGTCTTGAAACAAAACTTCAAGGCTGACGTAAGTCATATAAAGATAGGAAAGGAATTTGGCAAGATACGCAAATACGAAGTCATTCTTACCGATGGTTCAGAAATCACTTTCGACAAGCATGGAAACTGGAAAGACATTGAGGTGAGCCGCTCAGCAGCAGTTCCGTCAGCTCTGATTCCAAACCCCATCTCTTCTTACGTAAAGACCAATCAGAATAAAGAGAAAGTTACCGGTATTGAGAAAAGCCATTATGGTTATGAGGTGGAACTTTCCAACGGAGTCGAGATGAAATTTTCTGAAAAAGGGAAATTTTTAAGCTACGATGATTGAAAAAGCCGATAATATAGCAATCCCCCTTCCGGCTCTTTCCGGAAGGGGGATTGTTGGTCTTTAACGAAGACTTGGATTAAGCCTTTGCTACAGCCTCTTTGAATACAGGTGCCGGTTTGAATGCCGGGATGTTGTGGGCCGGGATGATTACAGCTGTATTCTTTGTGATGTTACGAGCTGTCTTCTCTGCTCTTTCCTTAATGATGAAAGAACCGAATCCACGAAGATATACATTTTCACCATGTGCGAGGCTTTCCTTGACAACAGTCATGAATTGCTCAATGACTTCTATTGTTGTCGACTTATCGATGCCGGTCTTCTTTGCAATTTCGTTTGCGATTTCTGCTTTTGTCATATCAGTATATGTTAATGAGTTTTCGGACTGCAAAATTAATGAAAAATTTCACTTTATCAAATGATAATCGCATAATTTTTAGATTTTGAGATAATTTTTTTGGAAATTATGTATCCAACCCCCCATTTTTATGGTATGATCTAAGTTTATCACTGAATTTTTTACTAATTTTGCGGAGAGAGTTGTGTTAATTATAAACTTGCTTATGATTTATTATTTCACAGGAACCGGAAATTCCCGCGCAGCTGCAATGCAACTGAGTAAGCATCTTCAGGATGATGTAAGTTTTATTCCTCATGTAGATCCATTGAACGAAAAAGCAAAAGCTGAACGTATTGGTTTTGTTTTTCCCGTCTATTCATGGGGTGTTCCTCCATTAATAATCGATTTCATCAACCGTCTTGGTGAGGATTTCTGGATGGAGGTGCAAGAACGGCAAATTCCCATCTGGATTGTCATGTCCTGCGGAGATGAAGTTGCGCTTGCCCCGGAAATGATAATAAAAGCGTTGCGTCGATATGGTGTTGAACCGTTATCTATATGGAGCGTAATCATGCCTAACGATTACGTCCTTCTTCCCGGCTTTGATGTCGATTCCAAGGAACTTGAAAACGAAAAGCTTTCAGCTGCTCCGGGCAGATTGGAAGAGGTTGCCAATGGAATTAAAGAGGGAAGAAAAACTTTGGATGTCACAAGAGGTTCAATTCCGTGGTTAAAGAGCCGTTTGGTCTATCCACTGTTTAAACGCTGGGGCATCTCTCCAAGACAATGGCAAGCTTCAGATGAATGCATCAGTTGCGGTATATGTGCCAAGCGGTGTCCTTTCAGTAATATTGCTATGGATTCCAGCGGCCGTCCTAAATGGGGACTTGATTGCTGCTCCTGCCTTGCATGCTATCATTCATGCCCCAAGCATGCGGTGCAATACGGCAAGGCTACACGAAAGAAAGGCCAATATTATCATCCGTAATGTAATCATAATTTGGTGTTAACTCATCATAAGCCCATAATACTACATTCTATATATTTTAAGCATGGGAATAGAAATATAATTTTATTAACAAATAAGTTAATGAATTATAAAATCAATTTTTGCTTTAAACTTTCAATTTCTTTCTCAGTCAAATATTCGTGAACATCAAAAAACGGCCGTTATATTTTCAACCGAATGTTCATGACGTATAAAAAATAAACATAAAATTTGAAATCTATGATGAAGAAAGTAATCTTAAGTATAGCGATCCTCACTGCTGCATCACTCACTTCTTTTGCAGCAAACGACAACAAGAATAACCAGGGCAGCAAACCAAACACAGAATGCTCCAAGAATTGCTGTGACTGCAATAAAGGGAAGCACGGCAAGAAAGCTAAGCCTGGTTTTGGAATGAGAGCATTCGAGGGCATTGATCTTACAGAAGCTCAGAAGACGCAGCTTGAGGCTCTCCGTTCAGAATTCAAGGCAAAGAAAGATGCAGAGATGAAGCAGAAAGGTGAGATGAAAGAGAAAAATCAGAATCTCACTGCTGAACAGAAGCAACAGCTCAGGGCTCAAAAGATGGCAAAGCGTCAGCAGGCCCAGCAAGAGTTCAACGACAAGGTAAAGAATATCCTTACTCCTGACCAGTATACCAAGTATCTTGATAATACCAAGAAGATGGCAGACAACAAGGGAAAAGGTATGAGAAAAGCGCACAAGCACTCAAAAGGACATAAGCATGCAAGAGTTGTAAGCAACTCCCATAAGACAGCAAAAGCGCATAGCAGTTCCAAAAGAGCCAAGAGCATTAAGAGCACTAAGAGCAATCCCTCAAACGCATAAAAAATCCTATCATTAAATATTAAAGTATGAATAGACCGTCGGCCTCAGATTTGTTGAGGCCGACGGTCTATTTTTCATAATTTCTATACTTAAAAATTAATTTAACGGAAAATTTTTTTCTTACCATTCACTATATAAAGTCCATTTGAGAGCGAATGGTTACTAATTAATGTGCCATTCATGTCATATATTCTGCCGGAACTTTCAATTTCTTCTGAAATTGCGTCCACTCCTGATCCGGCCAATGATATTGTTAGTGATATTGCTCCCTCTCCTAAAAATTCACGCACATTTTCGGCAGTTGCTCCATCGATTTTGCCAAGTGGTGTATAACTCCAGGAATTTGTACCGTAGAAAATCACCATGTTGCTTCCTTGATATAGCATGATGTCTCCCGGAATGGTGCTTATTTGGGAATTGGAAGTAGGAAGTGACTCCGGAAGTGCTCCAACCTTTTCAAAACCGCCATAATCTGACATATTGATTGTAATTGGCGCCTTCTCAAGCAATGAAACCAATGTTCTTGTGGCTTCATTGCCGGCTAATGTGGCTGTCACCGACTTTTCTCCCACAGTAAGCCGAATCTTAGTTTGTGCAGTTCCCATAAATGTTATCACAGATAAAAGTGTTATCAGAAATATCCTTTTCATATATAATTAGCTAATAAAAATTAATGCACATATAAATCCGCGATATTTTCGAGGCAGTCGAAAATCATCCCAACCCAGCTTCCCCGGGGCCTCTCAAATCTTATGAGACGGGGTCTTAATATTATTTGCAAAATTAATTAAAATTCAATTACAATATACAACCCATTTTAATCTAAAGTGTACCCCAAATACGGATTTTCATCTCTTTTCTTAATAATTTAAGTTTCGCAAACTCAACATAAGGATTATGAGTTATTGGTACAACACTATCACCTTATAACCTCTTAACCTTCAACTTTTGCAAGCGAAAGGTGAATTAAAAAATCATAATTTTTTTTGTCAAATTAAATTTTATGATTACCTTTGCACTGTTGTACACATGTACACCACATCGAAATTTCTTCTTTCTTTATCGATCTGATCAGTGGAGTTGAAAACACGCCACCGTTTTGAAGGAAATGAAACAAAACTTTGAGATGTGAAAGCATAACATAAAA
Source organism: uncultured Sangeribacter sp. (assembly GCA_964421525.1). Classification (GTDB taxonomy): domain Bacteria; phylum Bacteroidota; class Bacteroidia; order Bacteroidales; family Muribaculaceae; genus Lepagella. Next base: position 10,967 of record CAYQXG010000054.1, read on the forward strand.
TAACCAAAACAATATGATAGAACTAAAGGATGTTACGTTCTCATATAAGGGATCAAAAAAAACAGCTTTGCTGGATATATCGGCAAAAGTTGATGACGGACTTTATCTCCTTGCAGGTGAAAATGGCGCCGGCAAGACGACATTGCTCCACCTCATTGCCGGCTTGATTATTCCCAATTCAGGAGAATGCATCATCGACGATATTCCTTCCATCACAACCAATCCTACTGAAATGGGTAAGGTGTTTCTCTTGGAAGACCACATGTATTTCCCAGGTAAATCCATACGCGAGTTTGCAAAACTTCATTCCCGATTCTATCCCAACTATTCAGAAGAAACTTTCAATAAAAACCTGAAAGCTTTCGGACAAACCGGCAATGAACAGATGAAATCCCTTTCTCTGGGAAATCTTAAGAAAGCACAATTGGCTTATGTTCTTGCATTGGGAACCAAGGTCTTGCTGCTTGACGAACCCACAAATGCGCTTGACATAGAAGGGCGCGATACCCTTCGCAAGTTACTTGCCACCGGTATCAAAGATAATCAGACAGTCATAGTATCCACGCATACTGTCTCCGATCTTGACAAACTGTTTGAGGGTGCCTTGATGATGCAAAAATCAAAAATGCTTTTTGCAGGGACGGAAGAAGATGTCGCGTCAAGACTTGCCTTTGAATATTCATTAGACTTAGACCACGAAGCTCTATTCTCTGAAAATAGTGCAGGTCGCTACATCAATATATATCCTTCGGACGGGCATGACGAAACTAATGTAGATTGGAAGACACTTTACTTGGCTCTCCATTCAGAAAAATCACAAGAGATAATCACTCAACTTCAAAAGCAATGACAACACAAACATCATCTTTTTCATGGTATAGGGTTGCGCAGCTCTACCGATACAATGCTCCATGGCTCAAGAAGCAGACCTCGATTTACTTTATATTCTCTTTGACCACAGCTTTGATCTTTCTTTTCACAAGAGGTCAAATGTGGCAGATGTCGCTTTACAGTACCTGCTGCACTATCCAATCATTTATGTTCATCTGGTCACCAATTATCTTCGCAAAAGGAGGCGACTCTCGAATAGTAGACAGGCTTATTCCCGCAAGTCCGACTGAAAAATTCTTGTTCTACATGAGCTATCTGCTTATTGTCATGCCAATCGCCTGCTATCTACTGCTGTTTGTCGCGGAAAAAATATATTTGTGCGTAGGTCCGGCAGATGGTCCGATGTATAAGGCCCTTGAAACGGAACATTATGTTCCGGCAACCTATAAAATGATTCAATACCTTGCTACATTGGCCTCCATGCTCACTTGTTTCTACTTTATCATTGCCGCAAAAAGAAATAGGTTTGTCAAGGCTTATCTATTGTCGATCGGTGTTTTGGTAATAATTTCTTCCTATCCTTCATTCTTTATAGTAAAGGAAGCTTTCTTGGCAGGATATAATGAAGCAATTGGCATCGGTCCGAAAGTGTCCGGAACTGAGATTGCAGGATGGGTTAATGAATCTGTAATGAACAACAGTGTTTTCCTGATTACGGGAATTTGCATTGTTTGTGCCTATATCCTGACAGTCTTGTGGTCAAGCTATCGCGCCCTGTATAGAAGAAATCTCTGAATTTTATGATTGAATTCAACGACAACAAACCTATTTACAGGCAGATTCTTGATTATGCCTTCAACCGTATTTTGAAAGGCACATGGAAAGCAGGGGAAATGATTCCTTCGGTAAGGGAATTGACTTCCGAACTTTTCGTCAACAACCGGACAGTACTCAAAGCTCTCGATGAGCTGCAGGCACTGAAGGTGATCGAACCACGCAGAGGCATGGGATTCCTGCTCACAATGAATGGTGCGGAAATTGTAAGAAAAGAAAAACGACGTGAATTCTTCGACAAAGCAATTCCGGAGATAATCTCCGAAATGGAGATTCTAGGCATATCTCCTGCTGAAGTTTCGGCTCTTCTAAAAGCATCCTCATTAAACAACTAAACAGAAAAGTAGCTAATAAAAAATAAACGGCTTCACCATGAGTTTCATAGTAATAGCTATAATGGCAATCTGCGGTATATTAGCAGCTATCATAAAGTCTTGACGGTAACATATAAGAATGTCTTGAGGGAATAACAGTTCTTGAGTCTAAGGTATGCTGCCGGCTTGATAGTTGCAAAAGAGGAATAAAATGATTAATTTTGTACTTTGAAACCGGACAACTAAACCTTATCAATAATGAAAAGAACTTTACTTGCTGCTTCTCTGGCATTGTCATTGGTAATGACAACCTACCCACAAGAAGCGCCAACAGCCTCTATAGATGGCCGAACTTCGGAGTTAAGCAACGGCATCATCACACTCAAGATCGGCTCGAATGGACGTGCCTCCAATTTGCGTGTTGATGGCTATGACACAAATCTGCTCGCGTCAAGTGGCATATATTTCGATTATACGGCATCTAAAAACTTAGCCTTAAGTCCTGATAAGGCTGAGATAATACGTCAAACCGAAGATATGGTGGAAGTTCTATATTCCAATACTTCTGCCGACCTCCAGTGGCAACAAGGATGGATCCTTCGTAAAGGGGTAAGCGGTGTATACACCTACGTAATCGCAAATGGAACTCCTACATCTTCTTCTGTCAGTGTAAAAGAAGCTCGAGTCTGCACCCGTCTGCATAGTTCCTTCCTAAATGGATATGTCGATGATGTGATGCAAGGCAGGATTCCTTCAAACTCTGAGATGAGTGATGTTGAGAAAAACCATGTGATTCAAGATGCCACGTATGAGATGCCAAACGGCACGATATATACCAAATATAATTGGGCTCAGTTTATAGAAAAAGATCTTTTCCATGGTCTCATGAATGATAAATATGGTGTATGGAATATTCCGGTAAGCTATGAATGGCTTAATGGTGGTCCCCTTCGCCAAGAACTTACAGTGCATGCCACGAGCAAATCTCCCATCACTATCCAAATGCTTCAGGGCGAACATCTCGGCGGAGCTGCACAAGCCTACACTGATGGAGAAAAACAAATTTTCGGTCCATTCTTCATTTATGTCAACTCCGGAGAAAGTCTGGAGGATATGATTGCAGACGCCAGCAGGGAAGCTATTTCCCAGCAGCAGGCATGGCCTTTCAAATGGTTTGAAAATGAATTATATCCTATTGATCGAGCTACCGTCAAAGGGACTGTTAAAGTTAATGGTCATTCACAGCCTGGCTCAGTTAAGGTTGTCTTGGGTCAACCCGGTAAGGAAATTATCCGTCAGGGAAAAAGCTACATGTTCTGGTCTGAAACAGATTCTGAAGGTAATTTTGAAATTGAAAATGTCCGACCCGGCAATTATGCACTTTATGCCTATGCACTCGAAGGCGATATAACCGACGAATTAGAACAAGATAATGTGGAAATTTCCGCCGGAGAAGTGAATCTTGGGGTAATTGATTGGAATGTACCTTCAAACGGAAGTCCGGTATGGGTAATTGGCTCAAACAACCGTCTCGCCGACACCTGGAAAATCAGCAAAGAACCACGTGCTTACGGACTATGGAACGAAGTGCCTGCAGCTCTTTCTTTCACCCCCGGCATTAGCAAAGAATCAGAAGATTTCTATTATGCACAATGTCATAATGGCACATGGACCATCAATTATGAGCTTGCAGAAGTCCCGACAGACGGACTTAAGCTGACCGCATCCGTGGCGGCTTCTACCAACAAACCGTCGGTCACCGTCAAAAGCAATGCCACTGAAATTTCAACATGGTCATTTCCCAACAATGATGCCGCAATCTATAGAAGTGCTACACAGGCGGGGCGCCATTGTGTGAAGAGTGCCGTAATTCCGGCATCCGCACTTGTTGCAGGGCACAACACCTTGGATCTGTCTATGAGCGGAATAAGTAAGAATGGTGGAATCATGTATGATGTCATCAAACTGGAATCAACCACGGGTAGTGGGGTATCATCAATGTCAACCGGAAATGGCACTGACATTTATGAGATCTATTCTATTCAAGGTGCGTTTGTTGGCTCATTTAATTCTCTATCTGGTCTGAATCTTCCTTCCGGTATCTATGTATATCGGCATGGAGCAAAAACCGCAAAATTCATAGTTAAATAATCTACAATTATATAAGTATCTGATCAAATTAAACGTATATTAACCTTCATACGTTTTTTACAATAATACACCACATAATTTATGACACAATTAGAAGCTCTGAAAAACCGGCATTCAATAAGAAAATATCAAGATCGCCCTATCGATGTTGAGACGGCTTCAATCTTAAGTGCCGAAATATCACGATTGAATTTTGAAGGCAAGTTACACATGCAGCTCGTCTTGAATGAAAGAAAAGCCTTCAAAGGATTTCTTTCGTATGGTAAGTTTGAAAACGTTTCAAACTATATAATGGTTGTGGGGGAAAAATCTGACTCTTTTGAATATCGGGCAGGATATTATAGCGAAAAGTTTGTTTTATTTGCTCAAAGCATAGGTTTGGACACCTGCTATGTAGGATTGACCTATAAAAAGGTGCCGGGAGCTTATAATGTTGGCGATAATGAGAAGGTATTGTTCTGCATCGCTATCGGTTATGGAGCGGAAGAAGGGCACAAGCACAAGATAAAACGCCCCGAACAGGTGAGCAACATCACAGATTCATCTCCTGAATGGTTCAGAAATGGAGTCGAGGCTGCTTTATTGGCACCTACAGCTGTCAATCAGCAAAAATTCTATTTTGAATATACCCCTGAAAACAAGGTCAAGCCAATTAAGGGATCTTCTCTCGTTGGTTACACCAAGATTGACTTGGGAATAGCCATGTGTAATTTCGAAATAGGGGCAGGACGTCAGAATTTCCAATGGATAGACTCCCCTATTCTCCTCACCTCTGACAAATAAGATATCTATATCAGTGATAATCTGTTTCAAGGTAGTCTATTAGATCTTCCGCTTCGTTTTTGTTAGTATAGTCTATTCCAAAATTAATCCCTGTCAAAGCAGAATCAATAGTCCTCCCATGATCGCGATAGTTTCGCAACTGCCTAAGCATATCTATGCGCGACATCTTTTCGTATTGACGAAATGGATAGACTGGGATTATTTCCTGATTTGATATTTCTAACCCTGTAGCTGTAAAACTGTGTTGCCCTGTTGATTCTGCAGCTTCAAGAATTAGCCCCGGAAGTCCGCACAATTTCCAGGGTCCTTCCTGTATTGGAATGTCAGGAGTAAACCACACAGTCCAATCACGGCCATGATATTTGGTTGTCGCCATTATGCACTCATAATCAAGTATAGTCTTTGTTGAATCATTGATTTCCCATTGAATTTCACCAAGAGGCTCCGTATAATAACCAAATTCAATTGAACCGGCTTTATCATATACCGTCATCTGATTGTCCGGCAAGAAACGGAATATATATAGATGTGTTTGGTGGACCACTCCGTACATAGCACTTTCGTCTTTTGTTTCGGTATAACGTTTTACAGCCTCATTGAATAGCTGTCTGCTCACAGCTCTACCTTGAGGAGTTGATTCAAGTGAATCTTGGAATTCGGTCTTCGCATTATAAAACTTTGAGTGCTCTTTGTTTGCCAAAAGAATAAAGGGAATATCGCGGTTTATTATGCCGTCAGAGCCGCGAACAAAAGTTTCGTTATATGTGTAACCGACTTTTATATCGGCACGAGGGTACTCCTTTTTCTTCTTGGCTGACACATCAAATATTGCAAGAATAACTAAAATTGTTATTATGATTGATTGTCTGTTCATGGAATCAAAGTAAAAAATCTAAATAGCTAATAAAAATTAATGTACATATTAATCCGAGATATTTTCGAGGCAGTCCGGCTACGGAGTGAAGGAACTTAGCGAGCTAAGTCACTGAACAACAATGCCGGAATGTCTGAGGTATGCAGGCTTGGGGACATAGCGGGCAATTTGAATGAACTATACAAACAAGAGGGAGTATCTTCAAAAAAAGTTGTTATCGTAATAATTTTTCTATGACAGCGACAGCCTCAGCTTGATTTGTCTCAGAGGCACCGACTTTAGCATAACGAACTATTCCGCTCTTATCGACGACAATGGTCAGTGGAAAACCTTCATGACGAACGAGAGCCACTAAATCTTTTGCTTCCTGAAGGTGAATCCAGGTAAAATGATGTTGCTCTGCAATGGGAAGGATTTCTTCTGTATTATGTCTGGATGCTGAAAGAAAAACAACATTGGGAAATCTTTCTTTCCACTCAGAGAGGATTGGCATCTCTCTTCTACAAGGGCCACATTCCGTTTGCCATATATTGATTACATAAATCTTATCTTTAAGTTTTTCGTTATTCCAGATGTTTTCCTCTGTATCCCGATATTCAAAGTCGATAAATGGGTCTCCAACATTGAGACCGATACCGGTATAACCGTAAGGGGTCATCGGCTTGCGACCTTCATAGTCACAAAGCAACTTCTTTGCATACATAATACGCTCTGCAGGGATCGCCTTGCTGACTATTGTTTCTTCCATCTTATATCCTTTTGGAAGATAAACTGCCATAACCATTTTTCCTTCCGGATCTATTAGGCTTGCAATAGTAGAAGATCCGGGAATAAGGTCTTTCCTTGGTACTGATTTGTCGAAAAACAAACCGTCTACAATTACATTGGCTCGTATAAGACTATCGCTTGGTGTTTGAGAGTAAACACCAAAACAACTGATTAAAGAAAAAATCAGTGAAATAAGTTTTTTCATGTTCTAAAGATTTGTAATTAGTTTTCTTCATGATTTTGAAATCAGAAGTTGAGATAAAAAAGACGAGTCAAGACACACAAAAAAAGCATATAGCTTATACTCATATCATTTTTGATAGTCAGTTTCGATAAAATCAACCAAGTACTTCCATCGTTTTAGGCCAACAGGGTTCACCAAACCTCCGGTATAAGCACTTATTTGCTCAGCGCAATGGTCGCGTGAATTTCGCATCATTCTCAAAAAAGCCTTCCTATTGGAAATAAAATCATTGTCTTTTTCAAATGAGTCTTTGATTCGTTCATTACACTTCTGAATACCTTTTATTATAAATTCATAATCCCCTCCATCTGTAGCCGCTTGCATTATAAGTCCCGGTAAACCACACAATTGCCACGGACCATCCTGCACAGGAATATCCGGTGCAAACCAAGCATACCATTTCCTCCCGTGGTAATCCGCTTCTGCCAATTGACATTCATAACCCAAGATGTTTTTCACTGAGTCATTCAGTTCCCATTTGAGATCGGACATATCAACTTTATAGCGGAACTTGTCGCCCATATTGGAGTCGCGCACCGATATTTCCCCTGTATTGAAATCTTTCTTGCATCTGTACTGCTTACCCCATTTATATCCCATTTTGTCACGTATTGCCATATAGTCACCGGATGATGCCCTTGCCTCTGCCATAGCCATATCTGTGACTTGTGCATATAATGCCTTACCTTTCGGATCATTGAGCAACGAATCAATGAAATATTGTTGCTGATCATAATAATACGAGATTTGTGGAGCAATTTGGAGAATATACGTGTATATATTGTTTGATTCATTTAACTCCCCGGTTGATTCATCAACAGCTTTTTTATGTTCTGTAATCTCATATTGAGCCTTCAAGTAGGCAAGCGGCTCTTCTCCTCTGGAGACAATCGCCAACATAAATATGAAAATAAAATTGATTAGCCGTTTCATATTCATTCGTGATAGTCGGTTTCAAGAAAATCTACATGAAGGTCAGGGGCATCGTTCACTTCATTCTTTATCTCAATTTTTTCTCCACTGGGCGTGTTGCTGAGGAAAGCTTTGACCATTGTATCTCCATTTGTAAGATATTGGCGCATCCCTCGAAGCATATCCTTGCGGCTCATCTTATCATACTTTTTCGGAGTATAAATAGGCACTATTTCCTGATTACTGCTTTCAATACCGGTCGCAACAAACTGATGCTGCCCTGTACTCTCGCTTGCCTCAAGAATCAGACCCGGCAAACCGCATAGTTTCCATGGTCCTTCCTGTATTGGTATATCCGGCGTGAACCACACAGTCCAGTGTCTGCCATGGTAGTCTGTCTCTGCCATGATGCATTCATATCCAAGAATAGTCTTTACAGAATCACCAATCACCCATTCCATCTCGGCAAGTGGTTCTATGTAATATGCCTGATCAAACATTCCGGCTTTGTCATAGACTGTCACGATAGAATCTCCTCTATTCTTAAATACATACAGACTCCCTTGATTTGTAGGGACATAACTGTGATCACCTGTTTCAATGGCTTTCTTGACCCCAACGCTCATCATTCGATTGAATATGGCCTCACCGGATGGAGTTGAATTTAGAGAGTCATGATATTCAGTTATAGGACTAAAAAATTTTGAATAACTGCTATTTGCAAGAAGCAACATTTTATGCTCCGTGTCGTATGCCTTTGCATCGGTTTTAAGTTGTTTATGCGGATAGTTATAACTAACCTTTATCTCAGCACGCGGAAATTCCTTATGTTTCTTCTTTGCTTCCGTGTTAAAAGGGAAGGAAAGAAAAAGAAGAATTATTGTCAACGTTACATTTTTCATTGATTTTCGTAAATTAGTTTAAACAATTTCACTGTATTCTACTAATAGAAAAAGTCTTTATCGCTATTATTTGACGCCTTCGACTAAAACTATAAATTTAGATACGATTGCAAAATTAATAAAATATTTTAGTAATAGGATAAAAAAATTAAAAAATTTACTGTTTGTCTAAGGAATTTTTCTTGCTAAATTCATCCCTGCGAGTAAGGATACAAACGTTCACTCGCCCTAATAGTCTTGTAAGGTTATATTATTTAAACACAATAGACTCAACAATTTGTTTTGCCACCTGTGATTCTGAGTTTGATAGAGATACAACACTAACTGTACATCCAACTCTCCCATTACTTCTAATTAAATATAGCTTTACAAAACCTTTTATTCCATCATAAACAACTTCACTCGTAATACAAAGAATTTCGTGTCCCTTACTCTGGTAAAATCTATGATCAACAACCTTAACAGAGGATACATAATCATTAAATTCTTCAACGACATCATTAGCTATTCTTTCACACAAATCCATCATTCCTTTCTTTTTAAGTATCTTGTAAGTTTCCATATTTGTTATTGAGACTAAATCTAACTTTGGAAAAATATTCATATTCAAGTTCGTATCATCCGCAATCGCATAAGACTCATCGTCTTTATCATAGGTGCAAGTGTATGAATTAGGTATACTTATTGTTGCCACCCCGATGTCCATTCGTTTATACCCAGTATTGGAGCTGCTTGGGCTATTTGCTTCATTACTTTTCTCCGACTCTGTTTTACGTTTGGAGGTTGATGCACTGTTTGTGGTCTTTGCTGTCTTATATCCATTCCCTGTATAGTCCACGGTGCCTATGCTCTCTTCTTCATCAACATCATCCTCATCAACTTCATCAAGACTTTTTTGGGTTGCTTTCAGTTGATCAGCAAGATAACGCATCTCTCTGGAATAATGAACGTTCGACTCTTTAATATAAAAAACTGTAGAACAAATCAGGAGACCGAAGGCAAGAACAACTATAGTAGTCTTAACTGTTTTAGAACCTCCAGATGTGCTCGTTACAAGTCTTCTCACCTGTTTGGACTGTGATAAATACCACAGCCAAGCACCGCACCATATAATCGTCATTAAAAATATGACAGCGATTATGCCTAAATAAAAACTATCAATTTTATCATAGATTATTCCATCAATAAAGCAATACGAAAAAACAAATATCATTAAAAGAAAAAACACTACTACACAGCCTCTGCTGAATGATAATGCAGCCGGCAATCCCTTCTTGTAGGCTGACCATGCACAGCAACCAAATATCACCATCAGGGCGCCACAACATAGAAATCCAATTCCCGTTGTCGTGGTTATCGCTAACAGAGAAAAGAGGCTTATCAGGATCCCTCCTGAAATTGAAAGAAAAAGAAATAACTTTAACCATCCGCTTGGTTTGTTTTTTGTCTGCATATTTGATGTCATATAATTATATTTTGTGATAATAAGAGTGATATTATTTTAGACCCCGTCTCATAAGATTTGAGAGGTCCCGGGGAAGCTGGGTTGGGATGATTT
>CAYQXG010000055.1:0-20951 GCA_964421525.1 uncultured Sangeribacter sp.
CAAAGGAGAAGATGCGCGAGCTTGCGCAGCCGATGCTCAAGAACCAGTATGGCAGGTATCTGCTTAAGGTAATCGATGAACTCGAAAGAACGGGGGCGGGAAATTTAAATTAAGTTATTATCATCCCTCCTTATTAAAAGAAGGATGGAGTCATTATTTACAGAAATAATCCACAAACTTGAAATTTGGAATATCCAACATGAATATAATAAAGACCGATATAGAGGGAGTTGTGATAATTGAGCCCCGAATTTTCAAGGATGCCCGGGGATATTTTTTCGAGTCATTCTCCAAACGCGAGTTTGAAGAAAAGGTGGCTCCAATAAATTTTGTACAAGACAATGAATCATGTTCTTCTCATGGTGTAATACGTGGACTTCATTTCCAATGTCCGCCGTATTCCCAGTCCAAACTCGTGAAATGTGTGAAGGGTGCTGTTCTCGATGTTGCAGTAGATATCCGAAACGGCTCTCCAACTTATGGTAAACACGTTGCGGTGGAGCTTACTGAAGATAATCATCGTCAGTTGTTTATACCTCGTGGTTTCGCTCACGGTTTTTCTGTCTTGAGTGAAATCGCAATTTTCCAGTATAAATGTGACAATTATTATCATCCGGAATCAGAAGGTGGCATATTCATTAATGATCCCACTCTTGGAATTGACTGGCATATAGATTCGACGAATGCGGTTCTATCAGAAAAGGATCTCCGCCACACTCTCCTTAAAGATTTCGATTCTCCCTTTTAATGTATTATTCTTGATATTTGCCCCATCTCAAAAAATTTCAGAACACCATTGCTGGTTCTTTGTGATTTTTTGAGATGGGGTCTAAGTTTATTATTGATCCATAATAAAATATTTCTTCAAAATCAAATTCTTGATAATTGCAAGATAATCTTGAGGTTTAATTTTTTGAACTACTTATTATTCTAATATAAATCATGAAAAAGGGATTGCAATTGTTGCTGAACATCCTCTTGATAGTCACAGCAAATTCTGCAATATATGCAAGTGAAGAATCCTCGACAGAACCGGAGAGAAACAACTGGGGCGGGAAGATGATCAAGTCGCCTTTCGGAATAGGACTTGACCTGCAGACCAAATATGTCTGGCGTGGAATGGAGATGATGACGGAGGATTCCTCCCCGGTTTTATTCCCCTCCCTCAATTATTCCTATAAAGGTCTGTATGTCTATGCTATGGGAGGGTATGCAATCAATGGCAAATATGCCGAGGTCGACCTCGGAGCAAGCTATAACCTCGACAACGGTCTCGGAATCGCATTCAATGACTACTATTATCCCACCGTCGACCGACAGGAGGATGAGTATCTCGGGGGAGGCAGGCATACAGGACACTGGCTTGAGGCAGCCATATCATTCACTCCTGAGAAACTTCCATTTTTCGCGGGCTTGAGCAATTTCTTTGGCGGGGCCGACAGGTACATCAACGAGAACGGAGAAGAGAGGCAGGCCTATTCAACTTATCTTGAACTTGGCGCATATTACGGTTTCCTTGCACACAACAGGCTTACTTTTACAATGGGCGCAGCACTGAATAAATCGTGCTACAACGGATATGCTCATGGTTTCTCAGTGTGTAACCTTGAGTTGAAATACACATACAATGTAACGTTCAAGAGTGGCTGGACACTGCCCCTGAACGTGGCATATATCTATAATCCGGTCTTCGACAAGTCATTTGTCAACTTTACAGCTAACCTCGCATTCTGAAAAATTATCTAAGGATGCAGCGCAATGCCATAATACTGGCGGCCGGCACCGCATCAAGGTTTGTCCCGCTGTCTCAAGAGTACCCCAAGGGCCTGCTTGAGGTAAATGGAGAAATCCTGATCGAGAGGCAGATTCGTCAGCTTCAGGAAGCTGGGGTATCTGAAATATGCATCGTAGTCGGATATAAGGCTGAAATGTTTGAATATCTCAAGGAAAAATTCAGGGTCGAGCTTGTATATAACGATGACTATGCAAGGTATAACAATACCTCCTCGATGATGAGGGTGCTTGACAGACTTGAGGATACATTCATTTGCTCCTCCGACAATTATTTCCCGTCAAATGTATTCAAAGGAGACCCTTTGCAAAGCTACTACAGTTCCTTATATGCAGAAGGCGACACTTCGGAATACTGCATCCGGACTGATGAAAAAGATTGCATCAAGGGAGTGGATATTGGAGGCCGGGATTCATGGTACATGGTGGGCCATGTATATTTTTCCAAGGATTTCAGCGATTGTTTTAAAGTACTTCTCAAAAAAGAGTATAACCATACCGGGACAAGACTTGGCTATTGGGAAGATGTCTACATCAGGAATATCGGGAATCTTCCCCTGATGAGAATCAACCGATATAAGGATGATGAGATAAAGGAATTTGATACACTTGATGAACTCCGAAAATTTGATAGGAGCTATATCGACGACACCCGCTCCATGACAATAAAGAACATTGCACGCCGTCTGGGCTGCAGAGAATCAGAAATGACAGGATTCTCTAAAATATCCAATTATGGCAACAATGTCAAGTTCTCATTCCGCTATAATGAGGATATGTTTGTCTACGATAGCGATGCCGACATATTGACAAAAACATGAAGACAGCAGTCATCCTTTCCGCACGTAAGGAACGTGACTCCGATATCCCGTATCCGCTCCTGCCATTTGAAGACGGTGTGTGTCTAACAGACCGAATCCTCTCCATTCTGAGGGAAAACGGGTACAATAGAATCTTAATGGTGGTCGGGTACCAGGCCAGGCTATTTGAAAAATATCGGGCAGAGGATGTCCAGATCATAGAAAATCCTGATTTTGAATTCACATCCTCCATGGGTTCGCTCGCCCTTTGCAGAAATTTGGTTGATTCAGATTTCCTGCTTGTCGAGGGAGACACTTTCTTTGAGAAGAAAGTAGTCGAGGCGTTCTCCTCATTGGATTCCGGCAATTACCTTTCAATAACGGAAGAAAGCGGATCCGGAGACGAGTGTTTCACGGAGACGAAGTGCGGCTTCGTGACAAAGCTTACCAAGGACCGTCATTGTGTCATAAGGTATGAGGGAGAAATGATGGGCATATCAAGAATCTCCCGGGATACATTCCACAGGATGCTTCATGTGTGGGACAATTCCCAGAACCCCTATCTCAATTATGAATATGTCCTGATGGATGTCACGGACACCCTCGACAGGCCATACATCAGGTTCAAGAATGTCGTGTGGGGAGATGTCGACTGCAAGGCGGATTTTAAGAAACTCAAGAATGTCATATACAGGACGCTGCAAAGGAAGGAAAATCCATTCGACAAGGAAAATTTATTAAGCCATCTGAAGGAGATATTTCCTGGTGAAGATATCTCCAATGCCATGATCACTCAGATTGGAGGGATGAGCAACAAGAACTTCAAGGTAGACATTGGCAGTCGGAGCTACGTGTTGAGAGTGCCGGGTAATGGTTCAGATGGGATGGTCGAAAGAACAAACGAGGAATTCAATGCAATCGAGGCATGCCGGCTTGGTGTGAATCCACCGATACGTTACTTTAATCCCAGGACAGGAATAAAGCTCGCAGATTACATTGGGAATGCAGAGACATTGACTGCCGCAACCATTCAAAGGCATGACAACATGCGCAAGATAGCAACGATCTACCGCACTGTTCATGAATCTCATATACGCCTGAAGAATGAGTTTAACATCTTTCATGAGATAGAGAAGTATGACAGGCTTATAGAGAAGGCCGGAGCTGTCATGTATGAAGGATGGGAAGAAGCAAGGCCTATGGTGATGGCTCTGGAGGCTTATCTGAACTCACTTGGTGTTGATCTAAAGCCTTGTCATAACGATGCCCTGTATGACAACTTCATAAAGGCGGAAGACGGGAAAGTATATCTCATCGACTGGGAATACTCCGGGATGAACGATCCGATGGCAGACTTTGCGGCTCTTTTCATAGAAGCGGGATTTGAGAAAGAGAATGAGGATTACATCCTTGAGCAGTACTATGAAGGCAAAATCCCCGGGAATGCAAGGGAAAAGATACGTTGCTATCAGGTGCTGTGGGATTACCTCTGGGCTCAGTGGACAGTTATAAAGGAAGCCAAGGGCGATGATTTCGGGACCTATGGCATTGACAGATTCAACAGGGCGATAAAGAACTTAAAACAAATCAAAATACGTCGATGACAACAGAAAAGAGAGAGACTGACTGGGTGACGATGCTCATTCCATTTGCAATCGTGGTGGCAATGATGGTGGTGTTCATGATAGCCCCAGATCAATCAAAAGACGTCGTGGATACACTCAGGGAATTCTTTGGCGACACTATCGGAATCTACTATCCCATACTTGCAATCGGATGCGTATTAATCACACTCTACCTCGCACTTACACCAAGATATGGTAATGTCAAGTTAGGTGATGTTGACAGACCCCAGTACTCCAACTTCAAGTGGGGCACCATGATATTCACCTCCACTATGGCAGCCGACATCATGTTCTATTCGCTGATAGAATGGGCACTTTACGGTGGTGAGCAGCATGTAAGGGACTTGGGTGGTCTACAGATGTGGGCCCCCACCTTCACACTCTTCCATTGGGGGCCGCTTGCATGGGGCTTCTACGTTATTCTTGCGGTTTGTTTTGCGTTCATGATTCATGTTCGCAAGCGTCAGCGCCAGCGTTTTTCTGAAGCTTGCCGGCCATTGCTCGGTGATAAGGTGGATGGATTTTGGGGAAAGGTAATTGATGTGACAGCAATTTTTGCCATTGTATGTGCCACCGCTACGACATTCTCGCTTGCAACTCCATTGCTTACAAATGCCATGGGAAGCGTGTTCGGATTTGTCCCTACCACAGCGGTAACTATCCTGGTACTGCTCCTTATATGTGCGGTCTACACCGTTACAGTGTTGTTTGGACTAACAGGCATCAGCAAGCTTGCAGGGATATGCTCCTATCTTTTCTTTGCTATCCTTTTGTATTTTCTTTTCGTCGGGGGAGAGACACAATATATAATAGAAACAGGATTCCAGTCTCTTGGAAACCTTGTGCAGAATTTCATTGGACTCTCGACCTACATGGATCCTCTACGTGAGAACGGATTTGCACAGAACTGGACTGTCTATTATTGGGCTTATTGGCTCGTATGGTGTGTCGCCACGCCTTTTTTCATCGCTATAATATCAAAGGGAAGGACAATCCGCAATGTCGTGTTCGGATCATTCGGGTGGGGCCTTGCGGGTACCTACATGTCATTCATCATACTCGGCAATTACGGACTCGCTCAGCAGATGAAGCATGGTGTTGACACAATAGGGTATATAGGGAATGGCGGAGAAATGTATGAGGCAATACTGATGATTTTCGATACCCTCCCGCTTCCATGGCTGGCATTGTTGTTGCTTACCGTCACCATGATAGCATTCTATAGTACGACTCTTGATGGCATCACATACGTTACCTCCTCATATAGCTACAAGAAAATTTCTCCCGACGAGGAGCCATCAAGAAAGATACGTGGTTTTTGGAGTATAATGCTTATTTTGCTTCCCATAGCCCTTCTGTTCGCCAGGAACTCACTATACAGTCTTCAAGGCGTGACTATTATCGCTGCATTTCCAGTTGGAATTCTTCTTATTCTTATTGTTGTTAGCTTTTTCAAAGATTTTAATCATTAGTTAGTCAGACACGAAGTGTTTATTGTTGAAGTATAAATTTATATAACTACACTTCGGATTCTCACGGGTTGTTTGTTTCCCTGCAAAAAAAGAAATATTCTATAATACACATTGTAATCTTTTTGTTGTATTTATATGATTAGAAAACTGGAAAATTTTATTTCTGGTATTCCGACAGTAGCTCCTATCTTAAGAAAACTTAAGTTTATATGTTGGACCCGTAGATATTGTAAAAGGTATGATATATCTACTTTAGAAAACTATATAAAAAATAAAAATTTATATACTGTTCCTATTGATTCGGCAAGTACATCGATAGTTGCATCTTTAAAATTTTATCCGGATTTTAAGCAAAAGGTTGATGAAGTTGAGTACCCGCCAATAGAAGTTGTAGAGTTGCATGATTGCAAGGTAATAGGAGAATCTGACATGATCATAGATTCTAAGGGTAAGGCAATATATAATGCAAACGTTGGGAATAATGTAAATAATTCTGATCCGGCATTGCAGACCGGATATTCCCGTTACCCAACAATAGGCAGCTCCTCTTATGTAAAGATATTTCAATATAATAAATCGGTAATACCGGTAGCAATATCTCTAATCAATACAATCCCACAAAATTATTTTCACTTCCTTCACGAGGTTTTGTCGAGATTTTGGGTTGTCGGGAGATTAAAATTACCTGATGACGTCCCGTTTATTGTGAATGCCAGATCTTTCGACATTCCTCAAATGAAAGAGTTATTCAATTTCTTTAATGATGGCAAAAGACAAATAATCACTGTCAATCATCTTGAACAAGTCAATGTAAAAAAATTATTCTTAATCCCCCCACTTAAAATAAGTGGAGGAATGCCTCGGAAGTGGAATGAAGTGTCTTATAAATACCCTATATATAATCTAAAAACCATTGACTATCTAAGAGCGAAATTATTAGGAAACATTAAAGCCCAATATGACAAATTTCCTGATAAAATATTTATCTCAAGGAAAAATTTCAATCTTAGGAAATATAATGAAGCTGAATTAGAACAGATCCTGCATGAACATGGATTTGCGACTGTTTATCCGGAAGAACTGAGTATATGGGAACAAATACAATTATTCAGTCAATCTAAAATAATAGTAGCTGCAAGCGGAGCCGCACTGGCTAATTTGTTGTTTTGTCAAAAAGGAACCGATATCATTGTTTTTCTAAATAAGATATTAAGTATGCCAATTTACTCTACGATATCATATTATCTGGGGTGTAATTTGGTTTATATTGCAGCCGACAAAGTCAAAAACAAGAGGGACTATCATTCAGCTTTTCATGTTAACCCGGATGATTTGAGAAGTGTTCTCGAGCAATTGGAGTCCAAGACTCCGTTTCCTAAAATTAGATAGCCACTCGGTATTTAATTTTTAAATCCGATTAGGTAATTTGTCTATGAGTTCAGATTCAAAAATAACTGTAACGTCTCCTCTTCTTCCCGATCTTGACGAGTTCCATACTATGCTCAAAGAGATTTGGGATAGTAAATGGATCACTAACAACGGTCAGTTTCATAAGCAACTTGAGAAAGAGCTTGCTGAGTATTTGAAAGTCCCGTTCTTAAGTCTTTTCACCAACGGTACACTTCCTCTCATAACTGCTCTTCAGGCTTTAAGGATCAATGGGGAAGTAATCACTACACCCTACAGTTTTGTGGCAACCACACATTCCTTATGGTGGAATGGGATCAAGCCTGTTTTTGTTGATATTGACCCGTCAAATTGCGGTATTGATCCCAATAAGATTGAGGCTGCCATTACGCCTAAGACTACAGCTATAATGCCAGTTCATTGCTATGGACAACCATGCGATACAAAATCCATTCAAGAAATTGCAGACAAATACGGTCTTAAGGTAATATACGATGCTGCCCACGCATTCGGTGTGGAGGTTAATGGGCAATCTATTCTTAATGCCGGCGATATCTCAACCCTGTCATTCCATGCTACAAAGGTATATAATACTGTGGAAGGTGGTGCGATGATTATGAAAGATGAACATACAAAGGAGCGGATTGACCAATTGAAAAATTTTGGGTTTGTCAATGAGACTACGGTTGTAGCGCCAGGCATAAATTCAAAGATGGATGAAATTCGTGCTGCCTATGGCATAATAAATCTTCATCAAGTGGATTCTGCAATTGAATCAAGAAGGAAGGTTGCAAATCGCTATCGGGAGGCTCTCCGTGAAGTTGAGGGGATTACTTTCTTTGACGATATTGTCGGTGTCCGTCATAATTATAGCCATTTCCCAATTTTTATTGATTCAGACAAGTATGGAAGAACCCGTGATCAACTATATTTCGAGATGAAAGATGCTAATATACTTGGCAGACGCTATTTCTATCCTCTTATAAGCGAATTTTCTACATATCGTGGACTTCCATCGTCTACACGTGCTAATCTTCCAAATGCATATAAAATGGCAGACTCGGTTTTGTGTCTTCCAATGCATCATAACCTTTCCGATTCTGATATAGAAAGGGTTATAAAGCATATTGTAAGATGAAACAGAAAAGGCTTATGCTTCTTGGAGGACTGCGTTACCTCCTTCCGGTCATTGAGGCTGCCCATGAGGAAGGTTATTACGTCATAACTTGTGATTATCTCCCTGGAAACATTGCCCATAAATTTTCTGATGAATATTGCAATGTCAGCATAATTGATAAAGATGCTGTGCTTAGGAAAGCACGAGAACTTAAGATAGACGGCATAATGTCTTTTGCAGTTGACCCGGGAGTGGTGACTGCAGCATTTGTCGCTGAAAAAATGGGACTTCCATTTGCCGGATCTTATGAGTCAGTCAGGATACTCCAGAATAAAGACTTGTTCAGGAAATTTCAATCTGAGAATGGATTTAATGTCCCATTTTCGAAAAGTTATTCGCAATATGAAGATGCAGTCGGTGATTTGGGTCAATTTAAGTTTCCAATCATAGTAAAACCTACCGATTCAGCAGGCAGCAAGGGTGTAAGTCGTGTTGATTCATACGATGAGTTCAAGGTTGCATTTGTCAGGGCAATTGATAATTCAATTTCGCGAAGAGTTATAGTTGAGGAGTTTATCGAAATGGAAGGTTGTTCTTCAGACAGTGACGGATTTTCTGTAAATGGAGAATTTAAAGTTATTTCTTTTTCTGCTCAACGCTTTGACCATAAGGCAGCAAATCCATATACTCCATGTGCATTCAGCTGGCCATCCACATTTTCAAAAAAACAGGAAGAATATTTGTCTAATGAACTTCAGCGTCTGGTCAATTTGTTGGATTTAAAAACCTCTATTTATAATATTGAGACAAGAATAGGGAAAGATGACAAACCCTATATAATGGAAGTTTCTCCAAGAGGTGGTGGGAATCGTCTTGCAGAAATGATACGTTATGGATCAGGACTTGATTTGATCAAGGCATCAGTACAGGCATCTGTCGGAGATCATGTTGACGTTTTGCCTTCTCCTGTTTTTTCAGGTAATTGGGCAGAGATAATTATTCATTCAGATAAGAACGGCTTGTTTGATAATCTTCAGATATCATCTCAATATGCTACCAATATCGTTGAAACTGATCTTTGGATAAATCCCGGTGACAGAGTGAGATGTTTTAAAGGAGCAAATGATGCAATTGGAACTCTTATTATGTGTTTCCCAGACAAAACTACTCTTGATATAGCAATGTCAAGTATAAATAGTTGGTGCAAAGTTAATGTCAAATGAGTGTTAAATCCAATAAGGTTTTAGTGTTAGGTGCCACCGGACAACTGGGTGCGTATACGGCTGTTCATCTTAAAGATAGTGGCTATGATGTTGTTGCTGTTGGACATCGCTATGTAGATAACGGCTTTTTTGAAACTAAAGGAATAGAATTTGTTGGTGGTTTCTCACTTGAAAAGGAAGAAGACTACGATAGACTACCCACCGATATTGGCAAGGTTGTGCACCTTGCCGGTGTTATGCCCGCTCATGCAGATTCCACTCCTATGCCGTATATTCAGAGTATAGTGGTTGGAATGGTAAATTTATGTGAATGGTTGAAGTATCGTACTAATTGTAAGCGAGTAATATTTAATACCACTCCTTCTGATATTTGCTCTTATTTTGGAACGGATAATCCGGTTCCTGATGATGCGGTTCGATCTTATCCGAAAGATGGTGGAGATCATGCTGTCTATGCTATTGCAAAAAATGCTGCTGTTGATATATTGGAGTCATATAAATATTCCAGTGGCATCAGTAGCTGCGTATTTAGGCATCTGACTGTATATGGATATCATCCCAATCCATATTACTCATTGAATGGAAAACACAAGATGCTCCCTTGGAGAAAGCTTATTCAGGATGCAAAAGGAGGAAGATCAATCGAAGTTTGGGGAGATCCTTCGAGGAAGAAAGAGCTTCTATATATCAAGGATTTTGTTAAAGCTATTGAACTTGCTGTTAATTCAAATATTGAGGGTATTTATAATTTATCAGGATATAAGGCATACACTCTCGAAGACCAGATTGATGGAATAATAAACTCGTTTAGTCCACAGTACAGTCCTTCAAAAAAAATATACTGTCCTGAAAAGCAGGACTCACCTCAGAATCTTCTCGATTCTTCCAGAACATTCAAGGATTTAAATTGGCATCCAAAGTATACTTGGGAAGAAGCCTGCATTGATATGAAAATGGAAATGGATTCACAACCATTTTCAATATTATGGGGCAAAGAAAGCGACTATAACTAATAGTCAGGGTGTTTATTGCTTTTTATTTGATATTGAGAACGATGAAAAAGTTCAGGGTGTTGATATTGAATAATTCTCTAAGTGATAACGATGGGTCGTCTTTCGCTTTAGTAGGACTTTTGAACGATCTGGATTTCATTGAAAGTTATAAGATATTGACGCTAAAAAATCAGATGATTTCTTCTGATCTAAATGTCAGGGTTGTAAAGAATTTTGAAGATGTATGTGACGAGATTAAGTCTGACAATTATGATTTGGTTCATAATTTCAGGTTGAAAGGAAACGATCTGATCAATTGGACTCTAAGGGCATTGAAAGTAAATAATAAGAGGATTCCAATCATTACTACTGTCAACCAACGTCCCTCGTTCCTGTTGAGCTTGCTTACTCCTGATGAAATTCGAAATTCCTATAAAATCGTTTTGATCGACAAAGCTTCATACAACAATAGATTGATATCCTTTATACCTGAGAATAGAAGATGTTTAAACTATTATTGTGTTTCAAGATACGAAGATGTTTTTGAAAGATTATTCAATGAAAGGTTGTCACAAAAAATCAAATCAGGAGAAACTATAATATTTGGAAGGGGGAGTACCTTAAATAAATGTTCTAAGGATATTATTGATGTTTTTCAAAGAATTAATATCCCCAATAAAGAATTTAGGATTTATGGAGTCGACAGTGGGAGCTGGCTTGACAAAATAGCTTCAAAATATGAAAATGTCAAGACTTATCCTCTTCTTCCTTTAGCTGAATGGTATGAGGCACTGAAGGATTTCGATATATTTTTGTATCAGCTTCCTGAATATTCCCATGCCTCATTAGATGGAACTCTTGGTGCAGCTATGAAATTAGGTATACCGGCAGTCTACTACGGTCCTGATGCTGCAAAAGAAAGATTCATAAATGGCATTAACGGGTATGTGGCCACGACTAAAGACGAGATTGTGGAGTATGCAACTTTGCTGGGAAAAGATGAGAATTTGAGACTTCAAATAGGCAAGGAAGGAAGAGCCTCTACTGTTAGACAATTTAATTGGAGGAATACATATAACGTTTATCGTAGGCTTTATGAGGATGCAACTGTTTGTGAAGAGATTCATGTGCCATTGAAGTATCGGATTTTTTATTCTACTGCACAGCTTTGTATAGCAATTAGAGAAAGAATCCGTAGTCTAAAGCGTGAGCTTAGAAAAATAAAGACTCATTGAATTATGAAAAGATTACTCGTCTTATTTTTAATTTTATTCTCCGCCTGCGGTATGGTGTGTCATGCGGCTGCCAAAGCTCCATCTGCATTGAACAGCAAGGATTTCAATAAATATTGGGTTGTCGAGTCGGAAGGTCCTTATAAGGTAACTTTCAAAGGAGACACAGCAGAATTTTTTGCCCCTAAAGGATTAAGTGTATGGCGCAAGGAAAAGATGAGTGGGCGGACCGTGATTGAGTACGACGCTCAGGTTGTGACAGAGAGTCTCGATGATCGTCTCAGCGACCTAAACTGTTTTTGGATGGCGTCTGATCCAAAGGCTCCCAATCCTTGGAAAAATCTTTCTAAAAGAGGAGGAAAATTTGTTAATTCCTATACTCTACAGCTTTATTATCTCGGATATGGGGGTAACCATAATTCTACAACAAGATTCCGCCGTTACAATGGCGATGAGAGAGGTGTGGAAGATCCTGCTTTCCGGCCCGCAATCATAACTGAATACACCGATTCGGATCATCTCCTTAAACCGTCCAGATGGTATCATATCAAGATAACACACGATGGCTTGCGAACACAATATTTTATAGATGGAAAACGTCTTGTTGATTTCCGAGACCCGGCTCCTCTGACAGAAGGATGGTTTGCCTTTCGTACGACTTTGAGTCGTACGAGGCTGACAAATTTCACCTACACTTGCCAACCGCTTCAGGAGACTGATATTCCACTTGCATGGGTTGGTGATACTCCGGTCTCTGATGTTCCTGTGACGTTTGGAGTCCCGTTTGATCCAGAAACAGTGACCAATAAGAGCACACTTGTCATTGCATCGGGAAACACGGAATATCCAACTCAGAGCTGGCCTTTGGCTTTCTGGCCAGATGGCTCGGTGAAATGGGCTGCTGTGTCCGGCTCGATTCCTGCAGAAGCAGAAAACCTGACACTGCGCGTAGGTAATATTACGCAGAGAAGGCGAAGGAATGATGATACTATAAAGTTACTTGCTAAGGAAGATGACAATGGCATAATAGTAAAAGCTGGTGAGTCATCCGTTTATATTTCCAAGAAAAATAAATCCGGACTTCGCGTTGAAAATATTATTGATTCTGTCATTACAAATGGGATTAAAACCGTATGTGGCGCTCGTTTGGTAGCAATGGTCAAGGACTCCCCAAACGGAGGATCAGTAAATGCAAAGAATTTTAGCAGCAGTATTCTATCATCAGAAATAGAACGAAACGGGGAGGAGAGAGCGGTGATAAAACTCAATGGTATGCATATCTCATCTGATGGTCGGGAATTGTTGCCCTGGACCATAAGGGTTGTGACATTCAGAGGAAGCCCGGATATAAAACTTTATCATTCATTCATATTTGACGGAGATCAAGAAAAGGATTTTATTTCTGCTCTTGGAGTGGAATTTGATGTCCCATTGAGGGAACGAACTTATAATCGACATGTATCTTTCGCCACAGCTAACGGTGGAGTGTGGAGTGAACCTGTTCAGCCACTTGTCGGTAGACGAGTGATAAAAAATCCCTTACCGGGTGATAATAATCCATCTTTACAGGAAATGCAAATGCTCGGAATGAAGATTCCTGATTATTCTGAATTTGACGAAATTGGCAAGCAACTGATCGATGATTGGGCTGAATGGGATGGCTTCCGTATTTCACAAAACAGTTCAGACGGTTATACAATTCGTAAAAAGGCTACGCCCGATTCTCCTTGGATAGGTACATTTGGCGGACATAGAGCTCAGGGTTGTGTATATGCCGGAGATGTATCCGGTGGTCTGACTGTAGCGATGAAAGATTTCTGGCAGTCTTTTCCATCCGGTCTGGAAGTTAAAGGAGCGAGAACACCAATCGCGACTATTACTGCCTGGCTATGGAATCCTGATGCGGAGCCGATGGACCTAAGGCATTATGATAGCCGTCCACATGGACTAAATGCAAGCTATGAGGATGTGCAGGAAGGGATGAGCACCCCTTATGGTATCGCTCGTACTTCTACTATTACAATTCGTCCAGATAATGGATATAAAGGCAAAGCCAATTTTGCTGCAAATGCTTCTTCTGTGTGTAATGAAAGCGTATTGCTTCCAACTCCCGATTATTTGCACCGACGCAAGGCGTTCGGCATTTGGAGCCTGCCCGACAGATCGACACCGGAGCGTTCAGAAGTGGAAGACCGCCTTGATGAATATGTAGACTTCTATAAACAAGCTATTGAAGAAAACCGCTGGTATGGCTTTTGGAATTATGGAGATGTGATGCATGCCTACGACCCTGTCCGTCATGAATGGCGTTACGATATCGGTGGTTATGCATGGGATAATACAGAGCTCGGAAGTAATCTATGGCTGTGGTATCAATTTCTTCGTACTGCTGATCCGGATCTATGGCACATGGCAACAGCGATGACGAGACACGCTTCGGAAGTAGACGTATATCACATAGGGCCAAATTCCGGACTTGGCAGCCGTCATAATGTAAGCCACTGGGGGTGCGGTGCCAAAGAAGCCAGGATAAGCCAAGCGGCCTTTAACCGGTTTATGTATTATCTAACTGCAGATGACCGCCTTGGTGATCTAATGCGCGACGTGACAGATTCTGATTTGAAACTTTATACTATTGATCCTATGCGACTGGCGCAACCCCGTGAGGATTATCCTTGTACTGCCCCGGCACGACTTCGTTTTGGTCCGGATTGGCTTGCCTATGCAGGAAATTGGATGACAGAATGGGAGCGAACAGGGAATACCAAATATCGAGATAAGATAATTGCCGGTATGAAGAGTATCTGCAGACTGCCCAACAGACTTTTTACAGGCCCGCTTGCACTTGGCTATGATCCTGCCACAGGTATTATTACTTCAGAATGTGATTCGAATCTCCAGACTACCAATCATCTTATGACTATCATGGGGGGATTTGAGTTGATGAATGAGATGATGGAGCTGATTCCTGATAGGGATTGGGAAGATACTTGGTTAAATCATGCTGCTAATTATAAGAGAAAAGCTTGGGAGTTGCGTCGTAATAAATTTAGGGTATCCCGACTCCATGCATATTCTGCGTGGAAAAATGGCGATAGAGATGCTGCTGCTGAAGCATGGCATGACTTGCTGACGACTTCCGAGCATACGGAGGCTCCGAGGATGAAAGTTAAGATAATTGATGGTTCTGAAGTTCCGGCTCCTATTCACGAAGCATATCCAATAAGTACAAACGATGCCGCTCTTTGGAGCCTGGATGCCATTTATATGCAGGAAGTGATTCCACTTTGAAGAATATTGCTGACACAATTAATCACAGGCCCTGTCTTTTAGACAGGGCCTGTGATATAGATGGGTCTGTTTTGTTATTTTTGTGCAGCTTCGTTGATCTTTTCGAGGGCTTCGAGTGGAGTGTAAGTGTTTCGTGGGACCTTATTGAATGTGATTTTGACAGTGTCGTTGTTTGCTATAAAGTTAATATAGTTGTTGATGGAGTCCCCGCTGACTTCGACTGGCATCCCTTTGGCATCAGTAGCTGAGAATGTGCTGTCTCCTTTCTCAAAAGGCACCTTGAGCATGATCACATGCTTGATTTTGGTGCGGTTGCCGTTTTCATATACAAAGATTGCCGACTGTTCGGGACTTAGAGAGTAGATCACGCGGCCGTCAAACTGACCTTTACGTGGATCCTTTCCCTTGATGTCAAAATAGGTGGCATCATAGATACCGCTTTCTGCCGGCTGTGCCTCATAGAATGCCGTTGCCTCAGCTTCTTCTTCTGCAGCTTGCTGTTTGGATGTTGAGTTGCCACATGATGCCATGGTAATGATAGCTCCTGCCATGGCGAGTAATTTCAATACTTTCATTTTTCGATATATTTAAGGTTAATGATAGTGTCTGTATAAATAGAACACAATACTAATCCCCAAAGTTATAAAAAATTGCCCTAAACTTCATCTGCATGATTGTGTACGACATAGATAATCCGTACAACTTTTGCCCTAAATACGTGTTATAACAATAAAGGATTCCTCCTTGTGATGGTATTTCTGGGGTTCTCTCCGCGTTTTGTGTAACCTAAAAATCAAAGACTATGGACGTAAAGATCAAGGCAATTCACTTCGACATCAGTGATAAACTCGAAGGCTTCACCAACAAGAAAATAGACAAACTCGTCCGCAGATTCGATGTTATCAGCGGTGTGAATGTGAACTATACGCTCGTTAAACCGGAAACCGTAAAAAACAAGGAAGCCGGAGTGGAAGTGGTGATTCCGGGGGCTAATGCCCTTTTCGCTTCTAAAACTGCCGACACTTTTGAGGAAGCTTTAGACCTTGCGCTTGAAGCTCTTGAGAAACAGCTTGTTCGTAATAAGGAAAAGAAGTGACCTGATGGGACGCCTTCTCGACAAAGTAAGGATATTCGAATTTTCAAAAGTATGTGATCCGCGCGGCAACCTTTCTTTTATAGAGGAAGGTTGCCACGTGCCATTTTCCATTAAACGTGTTTTCTACATCTATGATGTGCCCGGAGGGGTTGCCCGTGGCGGACATGCCCATCGTACCAACACGACTGTACTCATTGCTGTTTCCGGATCGTTCGAACTGCATCTTACTGATGGAGAAGACTCAATTGTGGTGAGGATGAACCGTGCCAATAAAGGTGTTTTGATTCCTCCTGGTGTGTGGGATTCTATGCACGACTTTACCACAGGTACTGTATGCCTTGCTCTTTGCGATCACCATTACGAAGAAGAAGACTACATTCGGGATCTTGACGAGTATTATGAATATCTTAAGACCCGTGACGATAAACAATCTACGCGCTGCTTGGACCCCGTCTCATAAAGATTTTAAGAGCCCAGGGGCGGTTTTGGGCGAATGTTTTTCGAGGGATTAGGTAACTTTTTTAAGATATTGACATAAATTGAACTCAAATATTAATTTTTAATAATGATTCCTAACACATAAGAGAAAGAGATTCTCCGGAGGAAATTACCCAAAGCCTCGCTGGCGACTCTCAAATCTTATGAGACGGGGTCTTAGATCATGACTGAAAGTAAAAAGAAAAAGAAAATAAAAGCCGGTAATGGCAATAAATGGATATATTGGATTATTGGTGCCATAGCCTTAGTGGTAGTGGCATCTGTTGTTGTTTATTCATGTTTCCTATCGGGAAAAGCTCCATCAAGTGCAGTTGTCAGAATCCCGGCAAATGCATCAGCCGATCAATTGACTGATTCGATTTCCAAATATCTTGGAGAAAGTTATGCTAAAAAGGTATCAAGACTGATTCGGCTTCGTGGTACGGATCTCAATGCAAGACACGGAGCGTATCTGATTGAGGCTGGTATGAGCCCACTCAATGCAATGCGTAGGCTTTCGGGAGGCAGGCAAGAACCTCTTACCATTACTATAAATGGATTCAGGCTTCTTCCGGTTCTTGAAGAGAAATTGGCGGCAAGATTTGATTTTGATAAGGATTCCATAGCCACGGCACTGGAAGATAAGCAACTTGTAGGTGAATTTGGCCTAAACACGGAGCAAGCTCTCGCTCTTTTTTTCAATGATTCCTATGAATTTTATTGGAATGCATCGCCGGAAGACATAGTAAGAAAGATCGGTTCTCATTATTTGGATGTTTGGACTCCGGAAAGGCGTGCTAAAGCCAGCGACCTCGGCCTATCCCCGGCTGAAGTGATGATTGTGGCTTCAATTGTTGATGAGGAGTCTAATAAACTTGATGAAAAAGGCACTATAGGTCGTCTATATATAAACCGCTTGCACAAAGGTATGAAAC
This sequence comes from uncultured Sangeribacter sp., assembly GCA_964421525.1. Lineage (GTDB taxonomy): Bacteria > Bacteroidota > Bacteroidia > Bacteroidales > Muribaculaceae > Lepagella. The sequence goes on from CAYQXG010000055.1 coordinate 17,459, forward strand.
TTGAAGCTGATCCTACAGTCAGATATGCCGGTGGAGACTTTAATGTAAAAAGAGTTAGGAATCCAAGATCTTTAGAAAGTCCATATAATACTTATCTGCATGCAGGGTTGCCACCCGGACCAATACGTACCACATCCGTAGAGACCGTTGATGCTATTCTCAATAGCAAACCTCACAATTTTATCTTCATGTGTGCAAAAGAAGACTTCTCCGGCTATCATAATTTTGCATCAACTTATTCGGAACACCAAGCGAATGCCCGTAGATATAAACGGGAACTTGACCGACGTGGTATATATTAAAACTAACGCCTCTATAATATATATTTTTTCTTTCTCTAAGCCATGCTTGAAGCAAGACTTATGAAACGCTGCGCCTTGTCATTCTTTATGGTTTTCACTACGCTTTTGGTAGTGGCTCAGAATCCATTGCCGGATGAATTGTGTTGGCGACCTATTGAAACGGTACCTGTGGATCAGATTGATTCTGTTATCCCTCTTTCTCATGGATTGTTAAAATGTGATGAGCCGGTTGTCTCAGATTCTGTCTCGATGAAGGATGCTAATAGAAATTGGTGGCATCTTTTCAAGAAGGGTCAACTGAGCATGAGCGACACTACAGTGAAATGGCCGAAGTTTCTCGGTTTTTGCGTGGATATCTATAATTGGGCTGATCGGGTATTCAGTTCAACAGACCATGATTACGTGGTTGGTACAGGAAAAAAATGGCGTGCACGTATAATCAACGATAACTGGACAGACAGTTACTACATGAAGATTTCAAAAGATTTTAACTCAATAATGAGTGGTGACCTGCATATTCTTGCAGGTGCTTCTTTGCAATATATGGCTGTCAGTTACACATATTCGCTTGATATCTCTCATTTGATAAGTGGAGGAACAATCAATTATAAGAAACAGGAATTCGGGTTTAACTGCGCCCGTTTCAGCATTGATGGATATTATTATTCCAATGATGGCGGTACCTACATCCGAACTTTTGGCGATTATAGAAAAAATAACAGAAAGCATTTCAGAATTCCGTTTTCAGGGGTCACAATGTCAACCTTAGGTTTTGATGGTTATTATTTCTTCAATGGTTACAAATATTCTCAAGGAGCAGCTTACAATTTTTCCAAACTGCAGAAAAAGAGTCAGGGGTGTATAATGGCAGGATTTTCATATTGTTATCAGGATATATCAATGGATTTTAATCAATTGCCACCTAAGCTTCTTCCTTTTATTGGTATTGATAAGATGGATTTGCGATTTCATTACAACGACTATAATCTATTAGTAGGCTACGGATATAATTGCGTCATGGGTAAGCATTGGCTATACAATATCACTGCCATACCTGGTGTTGGCTTCAACCACTGCTATCAGGATTCCGAGCAAAGTAGTGCCAAACTTCTATCCCTAAGTGGTAGGGTGATGACTTCGTTTACATATAATTCCGGGAATCTGTTTGCCGGACTTCAGGGCAGATTAAGAGGCAATTGGTATCAGTCTAACTCTACATCTCTTTTCAATACAGTTGAGAGTTTCACTTTTTCTGCCGGTTACCGTTTCTGAGCATATATTGATAAAATACCCATTTTTTTAGACCCCGTCTCATAATGATTTTAAGAGTCTTGAGGCCTCTATAATCTTATGAGACGGGGTCTTAGCATTAAAAAATCGCCATCCTGAATTTCAGAATGGCGATTTTCGTATAATTCGGTATTGTTATTCGTGGCGAGGTCCGCGTGGGCCACGGTCGTTGCCACCGTCATGGCGTGGGCTGCGTGGGCCGCGGTCTCCTTCTCTACGTGGACGATCACCGTCACGACGAGGACCGCGATCACCTTCCCTGCGGGGACGATCTCCTCTCGGGCGAGCCTCACGTTCTACATAGCCCTCTGGCTTTTCTGTAAGAGCACGCATTGAAAGACGATATTTGCCGGTCTTCTTGTCAATTTCAATAAGTTTAACCTTGACAATATCACCTTCCTTTAGACCGGATGCCTCCATGTTTTCAAGACGATCCCAAGAGATCTCACTGATATGAAGCAGACCGTCACGTCCGGGCATAAACTCAACAAACGCTCCGAAGTCAAGTATTGAGCGAACTTTTCCTTCGTATGTCTCTCCTTCCTCCGGCATGGCTACAATAGCGCGAATCTTCGCAAGAGCTGCATCGATGCTTGCTTTGTCTTTAGAGGCAATTTCGACCTTACCGATACCGAGTTTTTCATCTTCATCAATAGAGATTGTAGCACCGGTCTCTTCTTGAATGCCTTGGATTACTTTGCCCTGAGGTCCAATTACTGCACCTATCATTTCCTTAGGAATCTCGATGGTCACTAAGCGCGGTACGTGAGGTTTGTAGTCTTCGCGTGCTTCCGGAATGGCTTCAGCTATCTTTCCAAGAATATGTAGGCGACCTTGACGTGCCTGGTCAAGTGCCTTGGCAAGAATTTCATAACTAAGACCATCACACTTGATATCCATCTGGGTTGCAGTTATACCGTTTTCGGTTCCTGTCACCTTAAAGTCCATATCACCGAGGTGATCTTCGTCACCAAGGATATCGGAAAGAACAGCATATTTGATTGCACCAGGATCAGAAATAAGACCCATCGCTACGCCTGCAACCGGACGTTTCATCTTAACACCAGCATCAAGAAGAGCAAGTGTGCCACCGCATACAGTTGCCATGGAAGAACTTCCGTTGGATTCAAGGATATCGCTGACGATACGGCAAGTATAAGGGAATCCATCAGGGAACATGCGTTTGAGGGCGCGATGTGCCAAATTACCATGGCCAATCTCGCGACGACCTACACCACGCTGTGCGCGAGCCTCTCCAGTTGAGAAGGGTGGGAAGTTATAGTGGAGTAAGAAACGTTCTTTACTCTGATTCAGAACGTCGTCAACAATCTTCTCGTCAAGAGTTGTGCCAAGAGTAGCTGTGACAAGGGCCTGTGTCTCACCTCGTGTGAAGATTGCTGATCCGTGAGGACCCGGGATATAGTCTGTTTCAATCCAAATGGGTCGGATTTCAGTGGTTTTGCGACCGTCGAGACGGATAGCTTCGTCAAGAACGCCACGGCACATAGCCTGTTTCTCAACGTCATGGTAATAACGCTTAACCATTGCGATTCTTTGCTCTTCGTTGTATTTCTCGAGTTGCTCTTCTGTCATTTCAGGAAGAGAGTCGATATATTCGTCGCGGATTGCCTTGAACGATTCGTTGCGCCACTGCTTGTCGGCACTTCCTGCCTTGGCGATTGCGTAGGCCTTGTCATAGCATTTTTCGTGAACGTCGGCACGAAGAGCGTCGTCATTGACTTCATGGCAATATTCGCGCTTGGTCTCCTTGCCGGCTTCCTTCATGAGTTCCATCTGAGCAAGGCAGTGCTTCTTGATTTCCTCGTGTGCCACTTTCAACGCCTCAAGAAGTTCAGCTTCGCTCACTTCGTTCATCTCGCCTTCCACCATCATGATGTTGT
>CAYQXG010000056.1:0-20173 GCA_964421525.1 uncultured Sangeribacter sp.
AGGCCAGGGGATTTTAAGTCCCCCGTGTCTACCATTCCACCATTCCTGCATCAGGCGCCGGTAGGCTTTCCGAATGCAAAATTAATATCTTTTTTGCAGTCAAGCAAATTTTTCAGCAAAAAGATGCAAAAAGAAGTCCCGCGATTGTTCGCGGGACTTCCACTCTTGCCGCATTGCGGCATTCACTTGCCTAAAGTTATTTATAATTTTTTACGCTAGTTTCTGTTGATACCGGCACTCCATTATCAAGAGTACATATTGCAACCCGGTTCCAGCTTTCTTCCTCAAACATGTGGCCTATGCCCATGCCTTCAGCTGAGATTCTGTCGGCAGAAATGCCATATTTGTTTACCAACATATTCTTAACAGATTCTGCACGCTGGTTTGCGAGTCTTTCGTTAACTTCAACCGGACCATCCTGCGATGCATAACCCTTAATGCTGACAGTAGCCTTAGGATGATTCTTGAGGTAGGATGCAACGGCAGCTACATTCGGCAGCTGGTCGGCAGGAATATTATAGCGTCCAAGACCAAAGTTTACATATCTTACTGTGCTAAGGAAATCCTGGGTCTCTTTAACAACCACCGGTTTCTTATTTTGAAGTTTCTTCAGTTGTGAAGCGAGCATCATGTTCTCATTCTGGCTCTGATTCAATGCATCACCGGCAGCTGCAAGGTCAGCGCGAAGGTTATTCACCTTTTCATTCAAAGCAGCAATTTCGTCAAGATTATAGTTTGGTACACTGTATTTGAATCCTTCTCCAAGTTTCACTGAAACACCAGCCATAACATTGAAAGCCGCTTTTTGAGCATTATAGGCCGCTGAAGATTGCTTCACACCTGCATCGCTCATGTCGAATATCACGCTCGGACGAAGAGAAAGTGTCACGCGGTCGTTTACATTGAAATTAAAGTTAAGTCCCGTCTTTGTTGCGAAGAAATTGTGATCCAATGTATTTCCGGATTGGAACTGATGTCCCCAACCTGCACCTGCCACAGCTTCAATATCGAATACATTTCTTGTGCCATAGGGTTGGAAAAGCTTGAAAAGATTTAGAGCTGCATACGGTCCTACATAACTTGCATCGAATGCTGTGGAAGAGTGGGTCATTCCTTTCCAACTCGATGTATTTACTGCAGCATTGCCTTCAACACCGAGCGCAAACGCCGGAGTGATCTGTTTTCTGATATCAATTCCGGCAACTCCACGCATATCCTTGAAGAATTTTGATCCATGATAGAGGGGAGTTGTGGCGCCACCTTGGATTCCAATTGAAACATTGCTGAAGAAGCTTGGTTTCTCCATAGTTTCCTGAGCTGTCATTGCTGCCGCTCCTGAAAAGAGGATTGTTGCGGCGAGTAGCATCTTTTTCATAATTGTGCGTTTTTTCAAGTTAAAAATTAAGATAGATGTGATTTATAAAATGCGGAATCTCCGCTTCATTGAAGAGGTTGGTCTCTTCCATGAATTTGTATCAATATAACGCGCAACTCATGAAAACGGCATCAAGGAGTTAGAAAAAATGTGCATTTTAACATTTGTTAAGTTAAAATGCACATTTGTGACCTACTGTAATATCTCGAAAGTGGCTTCGATGGGATAATGGTCTGAAGTGTTGAGCCCATGTCTTTTTGTCTTTAAGGCTCTCAAACGGTAGCCACGGTAGAATATCTGGTCTATATGAAACAGAAACAGAAATTGGTTGAAAGTATTGGTGGGTCCGAAGCTCGTTTCTGTATATGCATCGTTGAACCCAGCCTTGCGCATTATATTGTAGGCCCAGCTTCCCGGAACATCATTAAAATCTCCACATGCAATCAATGGTTGGAGACCGGAAGTTGTCTTTGCCATTTCAGCAACGTTATGAGCTCTTGCCCGAAATGCTTCCCCAAGTTTCGGGAAAATTTCATAACGAAATTCGTTGTAACTTTTTTTTGCGGTGCTGACTCCTCTTATTTCGGTGACAACTTCTCGTTCAGCGTCAGTGAGATTATAAGAGGTCATGTGGAAATTAACTATGGGCAATTTGAACCCGTTGATATCCACTTCGAAAAGACGCCATCTGCGCCATTTGCTCCACATTGCTTCTTCTTCAGGATCGTTGCTCTTAATATTTTTCAGGCTCACGGGATATTTCGACAGAACTTTAAGATCAACATCGGTTGTCCCTGCCCTATATGGATAGGCCGCATATAGCGAATCAATCAGGCCTCTGCTCCAATGGTGCACTTCAGCAGCGTCTTCCAGATTAAAAATCTCTTGAAGACAGATTATGTCAGCATCACACTCAGCAAGGAACTTTATCGCTCGGTTGCCCGGAGCTTTGCTTTTAGTGGTGTCGGCAAGATGAAGGCAGTTGAAACTAATAATGCGAAAGGTTCTCGTGCTATTGTAGGGATTTTTTGAAAAAGATACAGGAGTTACATTCTTCAGAGTGCCCCAGCAAGATATTATTGTGAGAGCCGCCAGAGAAGTCATTATGAGCCTGCCGTCGATGAGCCATGCAATACCTGCAATCAGCGTTGCTATTGCCAAATAAGGAAGAGCAAGCACAAGTACAGATGGAGCCGTCATATATTCCGGATCTATTTTCCCTCCGTAGGCGGAAGCAATCGTAACTACGAACAATATTATAGAGATAATCTTGAGACAGATGCGGATGATTGGCGAAATAATTAGCATTTCCTTAAAAATTTTGATAATCTTTTAATTTAATATATTTGTCAACTTTCGTGTTAAGATGTTGAGTTATTTTATGCGTTTTGATAGTTCGTTAAGTTCCTTACGTTCCTTATGCGACAGACTCTCATAGCCGGAAAGCTTGATTTTGTCGAGAAGCTCATCAAGTCGTTCCATATCGTTTCTTCTGTCTTGAAGCACTTTCACCATTCTGTCTGAGCTGCGGCGTTTATCTACATAATGCGATATTGCAGGTTGGCGATATCTAAAGACAGTTGGATCTATTCCCTTGCGGATCATAACACCAATCGTAATTCCCCATATTAGCCCACCGATATGGGCCGCCTGATTTCCGCCTCCACCAAGAAATGTGAGAATGCAGCAGGCTATGGCAACCCATTTCAATTTCACTTCTCCAATGAGAAATAAATTTATCTTATGATCAGGCAGCTTTATTGCAGTCACCGTCATTACCGCGATTACGGCTGCGCTGCATCCGCATAGCCAACCGGTCCCGTAGCCGAGAGCTGCCGAAATTAGGAATAATATACCTCCGCAAATACCTCCACCGAAAAATGAAAGAGCCAGATGTCGGTCGCGAAGTGTCGTTATCATAATTATGCCAAACCAATAGAGCCATAATACGTTGAAGAGCATGTGAAGAACATCGAAATGAATCGCAATATAGCTCACAAGTGTCCATGGTCGTGTAATGAATAGAGAAAATTGGGATGGCAAGGTCATCCATTCAGCAATACCAGTATTGAACTTAAGCAATTTTCCTGCAAGTGCCAGTATTGTGACTGCAACCCACACGCCGGCTTCAATCAGAATGAGCCACGCCAGTAGGGAACTGCCTCCACAATATCTTTTCCATTTTTCAAGCATTTCCTTATTGATAACGGTGAAGCGTTCCTTTCTTTTTCCAATAGAGAAGCATAAAGATACCGAAAAGCATGCCTCCAAGATGTGCAAAGTGCGCCACAGTGCTCACAGTGCCGCTTACTCCAAGGAAAAACTCAATCACCCCATAGCCTATCACCATATACTTTGCTTTTATGGGAACAGGGATAAAAAAGAGATAAAGCGGCATATTGGGGAATGTAAAGCCAAAACCAAGAAGGATACCGTATATTGCGCCGGATGCTCCGATGGTACACATCATAGACTTGAAATCAACAGTTGCTTCAATCCACTTAGAGTCTCCACTCGCTATTGCAGCATCGACAATAGCTCTCATGTGTTCGGTAGTGAGACCGTTTAGTTTCGCAATACCGTCAATGTATTCGTTTTTCCACGTAAGTTCCCAAACAGCTTCCTGCACAAGACCGGCACCGATTCCGCAAACAAGATAAAACAAAAGGAAACGACGTGAGCCCCATACTTGCTCAAGAATACGTCCAAACATCCATAGCGAAAACATATTGAAGAGTATATGAGCAGGGCTGTTGGGGCTATGCATAAACATATATGTGAATATCTGTGCAGGATTGAAGTGATGACTTCCGATCATGTGGAGACCAAGCTTATCTACTAAAGTAGTGGAGAAACCGGGCACCAGTATTTCTGCAAACCAAACAATCAGATTGATTATAATGAGATTTTTCGTGACCGGTGGGATTGATCTCCACCAGCCACCGCTTGAATATCCGTTATTCATATTTTTCTTTATTTTTGTATTCAGAATGCAAAATTAACAAATTTCAGTTGCAATTTTGGTTGAAATTGAAAAAATTCACTGCTTTTTTGTGTTTTTTTTATTTTTTTTCTCTAAAAAGTTTGATGTTAGCAATATTAACATTATATTTGCGCCTTGAAGACATCTTCATTTATAGAGAATATTATTTTAAACCAAAAATTTGAATTATGAACAAGACAGATCTCGTTAACGAAGTCGCTGCAAAGGCTGGTCTCAGCAAAGTAGACTCCAAGAAGGCTATCGACGCTGTGCTCGAATCAATCGCTCAGGCTCTTGCCAACGAAGACAAGGTGCAACTTATCGGCTTTGGCACATTCGCTATCTCTGAAAAACCTGCACGTGAAGGCATTAACCCTCGCACTAAAGAGAAAATCCAGATTCCTGCCCGCAAGGTGGTGAAATTCAAACCGGCTGACGGTCTTGGAAAGTAAACGCCCGATATGTAAAGGCAACACATTTCTACTTTTAGACAGGCTCTTTGCACAATGTTGCAAGGAGCCTGCTGTTTTTTTTGCTTTTCTCACTATTTATTGTTAAATTTGCACATTATTATAAGTGGCTCGCAAAAATTAATGATATGATAAATGCGAGATAATCTTGAGGCAGGTTGGCTGAGGAGCAAAGGATCTCAGGGAGCTAAGCGACCGAATGACAATGCCGGCATGTCCAAATTTAGCCGAAGTTATCATATCAATATCTTTCATGCTGCTTAGTCTACATATATCGTTTAATTTTTGTGAACTACTCAGTAGCAATAGATTAATAATGAAGATCGAAAATATAATCACCCAGGGGGTCAGTGATGCCGTCAAAGCTCTATATGGCCTTGATTTTCCTGCCGCTAAGATTCAGCCGCAGCAGACAAAAAAAGAATTCGAGGGAAACCTGACAATAATGGCCTTCCCCTTCCTTAAGGCCTCTCATAAATCGCCCGAAGCCACTGCTACGGAAATAGGGGAGTGGCTTGTGGAAAATGTTCCTGCAGTGGAGAAATTCAATGTAGTCAAGGGCTTTTTGAATATTTCGGTGAATCCTACTTTCTGGCTCTCAACGCTACATGGAATAGCAGAAGACCCTGAGTTCGGAATTCAGTCTCCTGATGAGAATTCTGATCTTGTGATGGTGGAATACTCCAGTCCTAATACTAACAAACCTCTACATCTCGGACACGTTCGCAATAACCTGCTCGGTTATTCCCTTTCCCTAATTCTTGAGGCTAATGGCCATAAAGTGGTGAAGACAAACATTGTGAACGACCGCGGCATCCATATATGCAAGTCCATGCTGGCTTGGAAGAAGTGGGGTAATGGTGCCACTCCTGAATCCACAGGAAAGAAAGGTGACCATCTTATAGGTGACTTTTACGTTCTTTTCGACCGCCATTTTAAGGAGGAAGTGAAGGATCTAATGGAAAAGGAGAACCTCACGGAAGATGAGGCTAAGGCAAAATCTCCACTTATGCTTGAGGCTCGTGAGATGCTTAGGAAATGGGAAGCAGGCGACAATGAAGTGCGCGACCTATGGCGTATGATGAATGAATGGGTTTATGCCGGTTTCGATGAAACTTACCGGAGGCTTGGTGTTGGCTTCGACAAGATATATTACGAAAGCGATACTTATCTTCAGGGCAAGGACCTCGTGCTCAAAGGACTTGAAGATGGCATAATGTATCGTAAGGAGGATGGATCAGTATGGGCGGACCTCACGGCGGATGGACTTGATCACAAACTGCTCCTTCGTGCCGATGGCACATCAGTGTATATGACGCAGGATATCGGTACTGCCAAACTTCGTTATCAAGATTACCCCATCGACAAGATGATTTATGTGGTTGGTAACGAACAGAACTATCATTTTCAGGTGCTCTCGTTGCTGCTCGATAAACTCGGATTCAAGTGGGGAAAGGATTTGACCCATTTCTCTTATGGAATGGTGGAACTTCCTGAAGGCAAGATGAAGAGCCGTGAAGGAACCGTGGTGGATGCTGATGATCTTATCGATAAGATGATTGCAGACGCTGCAGAGACCGGTGCTGAACGCTTTGCCGATATGCCTGAAGATGAAAAGGCGGAGGTGGCACGTATTGTGGGTATGGGTGCCTTGAAATATTTCCTTCTTAAGGTCGATCCACGAAAGAACATGCTTTTCAATCCCAAGGAATCGATAGATTTTAATGGAAACACCGGCCCATTCCTTCAGTACACGTATGCTCGTGTGCAGTCGGTGCTTCGCAGAGCCGGTGACGACTTTGACCCGCTATTCATGCCAACTGCAATTCCAAACGAAGTGGAATCGGCTCTAATTCAGAAAGTGGCAGACTTCCCCGAGGTTGTCAGTGAAGCCGGTCGTTCCTACAGTCCATCGCTTATTGCCAACTATTGTTTTGAACTTGCTAAGGAATACAATAGATTCTACCACGACTTTAGTATCCTGAAAGAAGAGAATCCCGCAGTGCGCCAGTTACGTCTGTTATTGAGCTATGTCGTGGCCCGCACCCTTAAGACAGGTGTTTCTCTTCTCGGAATGGAAATGCCGGAGCGTATGTGATTAAGATCAAAAAATTAAACCTTGGCATAGCTTTTGTTGTCTATATAATAGATGTAATTGATACGAATAAACTATATTAGAAATTAAATTGAAAAAAGATGTATAACGACTACAACAACCCCCAGACTCCTCCTCCATATTATGGTGGTGAGGCTGTTACGCGCCAGACCAACGCTGTCATGAAGCGCGTTTATGTCCGTATGTTCATCGGACTTCTTGTTTCTGCATTCTGTGCTCTTGGAGTTGCTTCAAGTCCTACGATGCTTAACATCATTTTCGGTAATAGCATAGTGATGTGGGGAATAATAATTGCCATGTTTGCCATGGCTATCCTTATTCCGGTGCGAATGGCTAAGATGTCGAGTGGAACTGTTCTCGCACTTTTCCTTGTCTATGCTGCACTAATGGGTACGTTCCTCAGCAGTATTTTCATCGTGTATAAGCTGACGGCTATTGTGTCAACGTTCTTTATAACAGCCGGAACATTTGGTGCAATGTCTGTTTATGGATATTTTACCAAGTCTGATCTTTCAAAGATGGGTTCATTCCTGATTATGGCATTGTTCGGTCTAATTATTGCAAGCGTTGTCAACATTTTCTTGCATAGCAGCACAATGGGCTTCGTCATTTCAATTGCAGGTGTGCTCATTTTCACCGGACTCACAGCCTGGGACACTCAGCAGGTAAAGCAGCTCGCCGCCGCAAATCTTGATCCGGCACTTGCCGATAAGCTTGCAACTATGGGCGCAATGAATCTTTATCTCGACTTCATTAACCTCTTCTTGTTTATCCTGCGTATATTTGGCGGAAACCGCGATTGATAACATCTTATCAAGAGGCTTGCAACTCTTAACTGTTGCAAGCCTCTTGTATATTTCTAAAATAACCAACTACCTAACACATGACTAACTATCCTAAAATTGGCATTCGTCCCACTATTGATGGGCGTCAAGGCGGTGTCAGAGAAAGCCTTGAAGAAAAGACCATGGCTCTTGCCAAAGCTGTGGCTGACCTTATCTCTACTAATCTTAGATATCCAGATGGTTCACCCGTGGAATGCGTGATTGCCGATGGCACAATCGGGCGTTTCCCCGAAACTGCTGCATGCGCGGAAAAGTTTGAACGTGAAGGCGTGGGCGCAACCATCACTGTGACTTCATGTTGGTGTTATGGCTCAGAAACTATGGATATGAATCCACATTGGCCAAAAGCTGTCTGGGGCTTCAATGGAACTGAGCGTCCGGGTGCAGTTTATCTTGCAGCTGTTCTCGCTGCACATGCACAGAAAGGACTTCCGGCTTTCGGAATATATGGACGCAATGTTCAGGATCTCGATGATAACAGCATTCCCGCAGATGTTGCTGAAAAACTCCTTCGTTTTGCCCGTTGTGCGATGGCTGTGGCTATAATGCGCGGAAAGTCATATCTTTCTATTGGCAGTGTGTCTATGGGTATCGCAGGATCTATAGTAAATCCTGATTTCTTCCAGGAATATCTTGGAATGCGTACTGAATCTGTCGATTCCACTGAGATTATCCGCCGTATGTCGGAGGGAATCTATGATAAGGAAGAATATGCTAAGGCAATGGCATGGACTGAGAAGTACTGTAAGCCACGTGAGGGAGAAGATTTCAAAAATCGTCCGGAGAAGAAAAAAACACGTGAGCAAAAGGATGCTGATTGGGAATTCATAGTGAAAATGACCCTTATTGTCCGAGACTTGATGAAAGGTAATCCCAAACTTAAAGAAATGGGTTTCAAAGAAGAGGCACTCGGACACAATGCTATTGCCGGAGGTTTTCAAGGACAGAGACAATGGACTGATTTCTATCCAAACGGTGACTTTACCGAGGCTCTGCTCAACACTTCATTCGACTGGAACGGGATTCGGGAGGCGTATGTGCTTGCTACAGAGAACGATGCATGCAATGGTGTGGCGATGCTTTTCGGACATCTTTTATCAAATCGAGCCCAATTCTTCAGTGATGTCCGTACATATTGGAGTCCGGAGGCGGTGTATCGTGTAACCGGAAAGGAACTGACAGGTCGTGCTTCCGGTGGAATGATACATCTCATCAATTCAGGTGCTACTACACTTGATGGCACCGGACAGTCAGTCGATGCAAACGGAGTTCCGGTTATGAAGCCACATTGGGAGATGACCGAAAGTGACATGGAGAAATGTCTTGATGCTACCACTTGGTATCCTGCAGACCGCGACTATTTCCGTGGAGGTGGCTTCTCGTCTAACTTCCTTTCAAAAGGTGGTATGCCTGTAACTATGATGCGCCTTAACCTTGTCAAGGGACTGGGTCCCGTCCTTCAGATTGCAGAGGGATGGACTGCAGATGTAGATCCGGAGATCAACAAGGTGCTCGATATGCGTACTGACCCGACCTGGCCAACCACTTGGTTTGTACCAAGGCTTTGTCCTGATCGAGAAGCATTCAAGGATGTGTATTCTGTTATGAATAACTGGGGCGCAAATCATGGTGCCATTTCTTATGGGCATATTGGACGCGACTTGATAACTCTTGCTTCTATCTTGCGAATCCCTGTTTGCATGCACAATATAGATGATGCCGACATCTTCCGCCCGGCTGCCTGGAATGCATTTGGAATGAATAAGGAGGGTGCGGACTATCGTGCATGTGCAGCGTATGGCCCAATCTATAAGTAAATCAAATTCAATAACATTGTTCTGCACAGTCTGACTGTGTATCCAATTAACTGCGAAGCTTGTGCTTCTACTAAACCATGAAAACCAGTTCACTCCTTAAATCTAACGGTATAAGCTATGTAATCCCCTTTATTTTGATAACGAGTTGTTTCGCTCTATGGGGATTTGCAAATGATATCACCAACCCTATGGTGAAAGCATTCTCGAAAATCTTCCGTATGAGCGTCACCGACGGCACACTTGTTCAGGTGGCGTTCTACGGAGGATACTTCGCGATGGCATTCCCGGCAGCAATGTTCATACGTAGGTTTTCTTATAAGGCCGGCGTATTGCTTGGTCTCGGGCTATACGCATGCGGGGCATTTCTCTTTTATCCGGCTATGCTGACCGGTAGCTATTATCCATTTCTTATAGCATATTTCATCCTTACATGCGGACTATCTTTCCTTGAAACAAGTTGCAATCCCTATATTCTATCTATGGGATCAGAGGAAACGGCTACACGTCGTCTCAATATGGCGCAATCATTCAATCCTGTGGGTTCCCTTATGGGCATGTGGGTTGCAATGACATTCATTCAAGCCCGGTTGAATCCACTTGAGACCGAGGCCCGTGCAAAACTCAGCGATGCTGAGTTTGAGGCTATACGTGACGCTGATCTCCTCACGCTCATAACCCCTTATGTATTCATTGGTATTGTTGTGCTGCTGATGTTTGTGGTGATAGCTATCTCCAAAATGCCGAAAAATGGAGATAAGTCACATTCAATTGATTTCATACCAACAATCAAGCGGATTTTCTCAATACCGCGTTATCGTGAAGGTGTTGTGGCTCAGTTCTTTTATGTGGGAGCACAGATCATGTGCTGGACTTTCATAATTCAGTATGGTACCCGCATATTCATGATTGAAGGTCTTGATGAAAAGAGTGCAGAGGTTTTGTCGCAAAAATATAATATCATTGCTATGGCAATTTTCTGCGTGAGTCGCTTCGTGTGCACATATTTACTACGCTTCATAAATGCAGGACGTCTGTTGTCTTCTCTTGCTTTGGTTGCCGGTATACTTACTTTGGGTGTGATTGCATTTCAGGACCGAATGGGATTGTATTGCCTTGTAGGTGTGTCCGCATGCATGTCGCTGATGTTCCCTACTATATATGGAATTGCTCTTGATGGAATGGGAGACGATGCAAAGTTTGGTGCAGCAGGCCTTATCATGGCTATTTTGGGTGGATCGGTGTTGCCTCCGCTACAGGCAAGAATAATCGATTATGGAACTATTGCAGGCTTCCCTGCAGTCAATCTCTCGTTTATTCTTCCACTTGTTTGCTTCATTGTTATCATAATATATGGGGCACGCAGTGCAAAAGGCACTGCAAAACAATGATAGGCTTAAAGTCGTAACTTTCTGATTCAGAGTTTATATTGGTATATGGCTACTTCGGCGGTTCAATAACTGTTCTAAGTGTCACATACCAGACATACGCCTCACACTTATTTGCAATTCCAACCTTTTCGATAGCATTGGCATATTTCTTTACTTGTTTCAGATATTTCTTGTCGTTTCTATGAGTTCCAAATTTATAGTCAACCACGACTGCAGTTTTATCAGGACGAACTATGATCCTGTCGGGCCTTTGTGCTTTATCTCCGATACCCACTATGTTTCTCTCAGTGATGACGCGCATTCCCTCGTCAAACCAACCATATTCCTTAACACTACTCATTGCAGATCCGAGCTCACTTTCAAGCTTTTGCATCATGTCGCGCCCGATGTGTCCGGAACTCTTCATGCGCAGTAGCGACAGATGCAAGTCGTCTGATGTGTTGATAGTTTCCATAATGCTGTGCATGATTTCCCCATAGCGCTTTGATTCCTCTGTCTCCATCTCTTCATTTTCTTCTCTTAGATTTGTTGGAAGAGTGTCTCTGTCTGCGCTCGTGGTATCGTTGCATAGCAATTGCCTGAAAGTATTGGTAGATCTGTAGTCGGAAATGGTTACAGTGTTGTCGTTCTCATTATTATTCTTTTCTGCCCGTTGCTTTTCTATGTCCTCTTTGTTAAGTTGAGCTCCATAGCTCCAGCTTTTATTTTCTGTATCCACTTCGATTTCTTCAGCATCAGGCAGATATTTCTCTGCTTCAGGATATTTTGACCTTAAATTGCTTATAATGTCTTCTGCTTCCGAACCACATCTCCATAAGTAAGAACCGATTCTTTTTGTGTCGCTTGCAGTACCGTCTTCCTTGAAGTCACATGGTGTGTAGATATATAGCTCATCTATAGCGCGAGTATATGCCACGTAAGCCATGTTTACTTTATCTATCTGGTAGTTTTGAAGATATTCTTGATAAGTGGTTGCATGTATGGTCTCATCCAGTTGAGAGTCACTCCAGACCGGGATCCAAGGTAGGGGTGATATGTGTTGAGCTTCCGAAAGGTCCGGTCTTACCCAAAGCCATTCGCGTTGATTCGGATATGGCTGTGTTGTCTGTTTGGAGTAAGGAACTATTACACAGCGGAACTCCAGTCCCTTGGATTTATGAACGGTCATTATGGAAACTGCATTCGAGTCTTCAGGAGATGAAATGGATTTGTATTTTCCTTTCTTGTACCACCAGTCGAGAAATGATGATATGTCACTGGTAGTTCTTTCGCTGAATTCCAATGTCAAGTCTTGAAGTGCACCCAGAAATGCGGCGTCAGATCTCCGCATCTTCTCAGGCACGAATTCCTTGATGATATTTTCTATCAGTGCGGGTAGGGCAGACGTGGACATTTTACCCATGATATCCTTGATTGAGTCAGGATCAAATTCTCCGTTGATAAATCTGCTAAGAATCTCCGAAAGAGGTTTACCGGCATTTTGCATTGCAAAAAGGCTGAAGTCTGCACGAAGCTTATTCCAGTCTCCGACGCCTTTCTTATTCCGCTCTTCAACAGGACGCAGTTCTGCATGGGTGCCGTTGTTTATAGCCTCCAATATAGATATAACAGTCTGGACTGCCGGTGATTCCCCTGTTTCCAACGAGTCGGCGCTGATGAAATTAATCTTTTCTGAAATATCATTCCGCAGATTGTAGCGCATTATGCTATCAATAATCTGTGTCCCTTGCTCATGGGTATCGACCAGAACTGCAATTTCACTCATTCTGTAGCCTCGACTCAACATATCTGATATAAGTTCCGGTATCTCGGCAAAATGTGCAGGCATATTATCTTCCCCTTTTACATTTTTAACCAGCTGTACCTTTACATATCCACGGTTCTCAGTGTGAGACGCAGGCTGAATGGTATTGATATAGAGCTGCTCCATGTGTTCTCCTAATTCATTAGAGAAAAAACGGAAGAAAAGATTGTTGAATTTAACTACCTTAAGGCTGCTTCTCCAGTTGGTGTTTTCCTTGGGTGTGTTTCCGCATGGTATGCAAGTTCTGCTGAATTCCTCAGGCACCTTTACAGTGATGAGGCTTGGGTCTGCGTTCCTGAAGCGGTAGATGCTCTGCTTGGCATCTCCGATGATCAAATTCTCGTTCCCATTGCCTTCGCTGTCTATCAAAAGAGGACGTAGATTATGCCATTGCAGGCTGCTCGTATCTTGAAATTCATCAATTAGAAAATGCTTAAGCCTGCTCCCGAGACGCTCATAAATAAACGGAGCGTCATCATCACCGATGATCCTTTTCAATATCGAATTAGTTTCCCCGAGTTCAACGGTGTTGCTATCGGTGAGGAATAGCCTTGAGTTGCTTCTCACGCTCTGAAGAAGTCCTAAATATGGCATTGTGCTTCGGTAAATCTTCCATTTCTTGATTTTAGGAGAATTCACCTCATTCTGCCATGCCTCAAAACACTCATACATCTTTATTGCCAATTCTTCGATATGGTCTTCAGTAGGAGTGTTTAGATATGGGTTTGCTACAGATGGATTGAATACTCTTGACTTTGTTCCTTTACGATCGAATTTTGGACTGTTGAACTTTCTGGGCTTGCTGTCCCAATCCCATGATTCTATCATATTCTTAACCCGGCTCCCAAGATATTGCCCACCCTGCTTGTTGATGTCAAGTCCTGCTTCAATGAATGCATTACGCACCTCGCGAGCTGCACTACGCATCTTAGCATAGGCCTCCCGGATGTCTTTTTCATATATTTTGCAAAGCTGATGGTAGATGCTGTAAAAATCGGGATGTTGCTCGAAGTATTCGTCAAGTTCCGTCCTTATTCCCTTGAAGTCCTCTTTAGCAAGATTTCTGCTTGCATTCAAAATCTCACCATATACACTGTGCTTGTTTTCATTTCTTTGGAAAATATTCCATCCTTTGCCGGCTGAAGCTTTATTCTCCATCATTGACCCAATCCATGCCGTCCCCTGTGTGGATTTTTCCGCAGTATCTATCTCATCGAGTGTGGTGTCGAGTCCCATTTGGGTTACGTAGTTGGAATCCAGTTCTATCTGATATGTGTCGTCAAGGTCAGCCTCATAAGCAAAGGTGCGAAGCACTCCCTGAAAAAATGAATCGATGGTGGATACCTTGAAGTCGCTGTAGTCTGTCAGTAGCACTTTCAACGCATACCTGCAGTGAGCAGCTATTTCCTGACCGCTGCATTCGAACTCTTTTATGAAATCTTTAAGATAGTCTGTATTTTCAATGGGAATGTCAGGAGTCCAATTAGCAAGCGCGTTTAGTTTAGCCACTATACGAAGTTTCATTTCGTTGGTGGCTTTATTGGTAAACGTGATTGCAAGGATACTCTGAAGAGATTCTCTCAATTCTTTGACAGGCCTCAGACGGCGCAGCCCGTTTCCAATAGGATATGAAATATAATACTCTATGAATTTCTTGGCCAGCGTGTAAGTTTTTCCGGATCCCGCCGATGCCCTTTGCAACTGCAACAAAATCTTTTGATTTTTGATTATTTTACCCTATACCCCATTTCTCTTAACATCGAAACCACAGTCTCCTTTCTATCCCCCTGTATAAGTATTTCCCCACCGCGCGAACTGCCGCCGGCACCAAGCTTCTTTCTAAGTTTTCTGGCTATCTCTGCCACATCGTCATCAGAAATTTCAAAGCCTTCCACTATAGTTGCGGTCTTACCGCCTCGTCCTTTTTTCTCGACTACCACATGAAGAGCTCCAATCTGCTTCACCATTTCTTTTTTATCTGAATGAGATGAAGTCTCAGGTTCATCATGGTTGTCGGGATTCTCGATGTTCTCGGATGCCAGCTTTGACAACGCTTCTTTCCAATCCATATTAGCGCAGCTTTTCTCTAATTTCCTTCACTGTCGCACAACGAGCAGATAACTCTCCTTTCGCATCATATATGAAGAATGTTGGCAGTTCACCTACATTATATTCACGGAAACTCTTGTGCTGGCCTGCTGATGGGTCAAGAACAGTTATCCACGGCAGATTCCCTGCAGATTCCTTCCATCCATACTGGTCACGGTCAGGACTGACATTATATATATCCAACTTTCCTGCATTATAAAGTTCTGCCAACTGCCGGTTAATTTCCGGAGTTGTGCCGTCGCGCATCAGTGTGAACGCTACAACTACCGGTTTGCCTTTCCCTACAAGTTCAGAAAGCTTGCGCTCCTTGCCATTCTCATCGTTAAGGGCAATGTCGAGTAGGGTGATTTCTTCTGCGTTGATCACAGTGCGTACTCCGTTCATTTCATTGTGATGTTTCAATGCTGCTCTCGCAAGATTAAGTAGGAACGGGGCTCGTGCATCTTCCGGTTTGTATTGCTGAAAGTTATTTGCAACGGCAGTTATGTATTTGTAGTCTTCAGTAGTAGGATCAAATAGAGCTTTTCCTCCAATGGTCTTTGTCAGAATATAATAGCTCATTATGTTACCCTTCCCATCATGCATGTACTCTGCATAGATTCTCTTCTTAAAGTTTTTAAGTGAATCTGCGTTGTCTATATTCGGGATAAAAGCTATCAGGTCTTTGTCAAACTGAGCCATCCTTGCTGCTTGCTCGCTACCTGTAACAGTGTAGTCATGGCCGAAACCGGCTTTTGTGGTGGTGACTTTAAGAGATTCTGTAGAATCCACCGGGATATATATATAATTATCGCCCAACGATAGCCTGAATATTTCAGGACCACTCTGTTGCGGTTCTGAAAACTTGAAATATCCTTTTTTGTCTGTTCGGGTAGAATCAACAATAGTCCAATATCCTGAGAAGTCTGCTTTTTCAAGTAAGATTTTCTCATTATCAGCATTGGTGAGCTCTCCTTCTATCTTAAAACCCTTTTCTCCGCATCCTCCAATAACAGACATGGCAACAACTGTGGCCATAGCCCCCATATATCTTACAATTTTTTTCATTTCTAATTTTTATTTATGCTTATGCAAAATTAATAAAAATTCCCCAAATTCCAAAATTTCCTGACAGCATGCATGTCTATCGTATCATAAATCACCGGGTCGAGCTCGTCATGATGCCCGTTCCTTGATATTTTATGAGACAGTGGCCAATCTCCTCATCGCTTCAGCTGTGGCTTCATGAGTGTTGAAAGCCGTTAGCCTGAGATAGCCTTCTCCTTCATCTCCAAATCCGGAACCGGGTGTGCCTACAATGCCATATTTTTTCAGTAGCAAGTCAAAAAAGTTCCAGCTGCTCATTCCATCCGGAGTCTTAAGCCAGATATAGGGTGAGTCTATTCCTCCTGCAGTCTCATATCCCTGCACTGATAGTGCCTCTCGCATCATTCGTGCGTTTTCCATATAATATGCAACCGTATCTTTAACCTGCATCCTGCCAATATCGCTATACACTGCTTCCGCTGCTCGCTGAGAAATGTAGGAAGCCCCGTTAAATTTTGTACATTGCCTTCTGTTCCATAATCGGTTGAGTTTCACATCATGTCCCTTTGAATCTTTTCCTGTTAGCGACATGGGCACAACTGTGTAGCCACACCTCACGCCGGTGAAGCCGGCGGTCTTCGAAAAGCTCCTGAATTCTACTGCGACTTCCTTCGCCCCCTTTATTTCATAAATACTGTGAGGTACATCCTTACTGTGGATGTATGCCTCATAAGCAGAGTCGAATAATATTAGACATCCTTCTCGTTTGGCATAATCCACCCACTTCTGCAGTTCAGCACGGGTCATGGCTGTTCCGGTTGGGTTGTTTGGACTGCAAAGATAAATCACGTCGGGACGCTCTTCAGGTAGTTGTGGCACATATCCATTTTCCTTGTTGATGGGGATATATATGATCCCTTCATGATGTTCGCCAATGCGGCGGCCTCCTCTTCCGCCCATCACATTTGTGTCGACATAAACCGGGTATACCGGATCGGTCACAGCCACTTTGTTGTGAGGCTCAAGTATATCGAAAAAGTTTCCTAAGTCACTTTTTGCACCGTCTCCGATGAAAATTTCATCAGCTGATATGTCTATGCCCCGTTGTGCATAATCCCACTCTGCAATCTTGTCGCGAAGAAAGAGATATCCCTGCTCGGGGCCATACCCGTGAAAAGTATCTGTTGCCGCTTCGTCGTTTACTGCGTTGTGCATTGCTGTGATAGCAGCTTCGCATAGAGGGCGTGTGACATCTCCGATGCCCATGCGTATAACCTTTACATCAGGGTTTTCTTCCTGAAAAACTTTCACGCGTCTTGCCACTTCCGAAAAGAGGTATGACTCAGGAAGCAGTCCGAAATTCTCATTAATTCTAAACATCTTTTTGCAATTCATGAATTATGATTGCAAAATTAACAAATAATTATTGATTCTGCAAATATTTGCCAATAGAGGAAAGCTAAAGAAGACTATCTGTGGGTTTCAGAAGATAGAATGAGATTTCATCTGTGTTTATTGTGCGAAAGAATCCGATTCCAATGTAGTAGTTTGGGTCCGGTCGTCAAGACTAATACCCAAAAGGTCCAAAAACAGCCAAAAGCAACCATTTTTTTGCTCATGTTAAAAAAAAATACTAACTTTGTATTCTAATTATCCACTCATCAGCGGGAGAAAGAACTGAATTTTAAATAAACTGCCTGACAATGTATTGATGGTCAGTATTATATCTTTCGCCCAGATAAATCTTCCTTTTTGGAGTTCCAAGAAGCGGATGAAGAGGATTTATATCCCCTTTAATGCTCCTTGTTCACTTTGGTGTGTGTTGCTAATCGTTTACGCTTAGTCTTTTGTATAAATCGAAATTTGATTATTGTCGAAAGTCTATGGCCTGATACTTTGGGGTCTCACAATCCATTTTTGATTAATAATCCATCAACTGTTTTTTTTTATGATTGATGATAAATTGCAGACTGAGCTAAGAGCTAAGTACAATCCTGATGGTTCTGATTTGCGAAGAGCCCAGATGGTTATGCTGGATCTCCTCATATTTTTGGATAAAATATGTAAGGATAATAACTTGACATATTGGCTTGATGGCGGCACTCTTTTAGGGGCCGTTCGTCATGGGGGATTTATTCCATGGGATGATGACGTTGACGTTTGCATGCCTCGCAAAGACGCAAAGAAATTAAAAAAAATTATGGGCGATTCTGTTTTTGAAGGTCACATAACTTTGCAGAATCAATCTACGGACTGGAATTATTTAAATTGCGGGTGGATGAGACTTCGTGATTTAAATACCCGACAGGTTTTTGAAAATAATACTGAGGACGACAATATACATAAATTATTGAAATTTCAGGGTTTTCAAATAGATATATTTGAGATGGAAGATGGATTGGCAGAAAAAAGGGGTGGAAAATGGATCAAACGTTTTCCAAGTATCTTTACCTTTCATTTGACAGATGGAATAGCCAAAAGATCAAATTCACGGTTCATGAGAGGCCTTGCTAATATCAATGCAAGGGTCCTAAATAAAGTCATAATTCCAGTGTTTAGGACTTTTAAGAAAAACGATCATAACGTTGTAACTTATGCAATTGGTGTGCCATTCTTTGAAAGACAACTAAAAGAAAATATCTTTCCTTTAAAAACTATTTCATTTGAAAATATAAAATTTAATTGTCCTGCTAATGTTGATGGATATTTGAAGTGCCTTTATGCTGATTGGACGCAGATTCCTAAGGAAGAGGATATTAAAACACATAATGTTAAATTGCAATTCTTAAAATAAAAAGGGTCTCGTTGACGGCACATTTGTTTTCAAACTAAAATTTTGGTAAATCGGTATGAAATCATTAGGTTATCCCCAATTGGTGGAACTTCCAAAATTCCTTGATAAAAGAGGAAATCTCTCTTTCATTGAGGAATTCAAGCACGTGCCATTCAAGATTATGCGTTCATACTGGATATATGATGTTCCTGGAGGAGAGGAGAGAGGTGCTCACGCATATAAAGATAATCAGGAGTTTATCGTATCCCTTTCGGGAAGTTTTGATGTGTCGTTAGATAATGGAATAGAGAAACTGACTTTTTCTCTAAATAGATCATATTATGGTCTTTATGTACCAAGTGGTTGGTGGCGGACTATGGATAATTTCTCCACCAACTCTTTCGCTTTGATCATGGCTTCTGTGCCTTATGATGCTGACGACTATATACGGGATTACGAGGAATTCAAAAAATGGAAGAAGCAAGATATAGCAGAGTCTACAGTTGCTCGATAATAGAACTTGACAGGCATCACAGTGATCGAAAAGGGAATCTGACAGTTGTCGAGAATGGTAAGACCGTACCATTCGATGTTAAACGGTCATACTATCTTTATGACGTCCCTGCTGGCGAAAGTAGGGGTGGGCATGCCCATAAGGAGCTCTACCAGCTTATTGTTGCTGCTTCCGGTAGTTTTACCGTCACTCTTGATGATGGCAACGTGAAACGAACATTCATTCTTAATCGTCCTTATCAAGGTCTCATGGTGGTTCCCGGAATATGGAGAACTTTGGATGACTTCTCATCGGGTGCTGTCTGCCTTGTTCTTGCATCGGAAGGGTATAATGAAGATGATTATATACGGAATTACGATGAATTCCTAAAACTAAAGTCTATATGATTCATCCATTGTCTGATGTTAAATCGTCTAAAATTGGCAAGAATACCAATATCTGGCAGTTTTGTGTAGTTTTTCGGGATGCGGAAATTGGTGATAACTGCAATATCTGTGCCAATGTGGTCATTGAGAATGAAGTAAGTATAGGCGATAATGTGACAGTCAAATCCGGTGTGCAACTATGGGATGGTGTGACTTTGGAAGATGATGTATTTGTTGGTCCTAACGCTACATTCACAAACGATCGACACCCGCGTTCAAAAAATCCTGAATGGAAGAAAGAGGGGATAACAGTCAAGAAAGGTGCTACAATAGGAGCAAATGCCACAATTCTTCCTGGTGTCACAATAGGAGAGAACGCTATGGTTGGCGCCGGCAGTGTAGTGACCGGAGACATACCTGCAAATGAACTATGGATCGGATGTCCGGCAAAATTTGTTAAAAAGTTATAAATCAATATATGATAAAATTCCTGGATTTAGAGAAGGTTACGGAAAGCCATGGTGACGAAATTCGTGAGGCTGTAACACGAGTGACCAATTCAGGCTGGTATCTTCAAGGTAAGGAAAA
>CAYQXG010000057.1:0-19504 GCA_964421525.1 uncultured Sangeribacter sp.
CGTAAAAACGACAACAAAAATTATGATATAAACTAATTTTCAACATCTACTTAATACACCACAATACATGGCAAAAGAGAACTCACAGGGATTCTTTGAACGGATCTATGAAAAAATAATGAAGGCATACGATTACTGCAGTTCAGGTGTATGGTATGATCAACGGAAGACACTTAAAGTGCGATTAATAAAGACCATCAACCTCACGGTCCAAGCATTCATGAACCGTGACTTGCAGATTAAGTCGATGGCGATCACCTATCAGACAGTCTTTGCTATGGTTCCTGCACTTGCAATGCTTCTTGCCATAAGCAAAGGATTTGGTTTCCAAGAACTTGTAGAAAAAGAACTATACACCTATTTCCCATCACAAAGCAAAGCTCTTTCTGCCGCACTCGGATTCGTAGATTCATACTTAGCGGAGGCTTCTTCCGGCATACTTGTTGGTGTAGGTCTTGTAGTCCTTCTTTGGACCCTTATCTCGTTGCTGAGCAACATAGAGGATGCGTTCAATAACATCTGGGACCTGAAAAACAGCCGAACTATTATTCAAAAGGTGAAAGATTATATAGCAATCTTTCTTTTGATTCCAATACTGATGATTCTCAGTTCCGGAATGCAGTTGTTTATGTCTACAACAGTTCTTGCAGTAGTGCCTTTTCATTTTCTGACTCCTATGGTCAATGCATTGATGGAATTCCTGCCTGTTGTTCTGACTTGGGCTGCTTTTACACTTTGTTTCTGGTTGATTCCTAACACAAAGGTGAGTTTAAAATATGCAGCAATATCCGGATTCTTCAGTTCACTTGCGTTTGAAGTGCTCCAGTTCCTTTTCCTTGGTGGACAAATCTACGTATCAAAATACAACGCCATCTATGGCTCGTTTGCTTTCCTACCACTATTACTGATATGGCTCCAGCTGAGTTGGCTCCTACTCCTCTCCGGATGCGGACTTACCTATGCTCTGCAAAATATTTTCTCATACAACTTTTTCGGGAATATGTCTTCGGTTTCGATAAGCTATTACAGAAAAGTGCTTATCGTGGTCACAGCTGTCATCTACCGCCGTTTTCACGTAGGGCTGCCAGCTCCTACACGCAACACACTGTCGACAGAATACGGTCTTCCCATTAGGCTTGTCAGTGGAATTTCCGACAGGCTGCGGGCTGCCGGGCTTATCCAGCTCAACGACAACTGGGGCGGAAAGGAAGATCCCGGCCTCGTTCCCACTACCGACACCGACCGCATAACCGTGAAAGACGTTGTAAGCAGAGTGGAATGCGAGGGAATGAAAGACTTCATTCCGGAATTCAAAGACAAATATTCCGATGCATTGCGCCAGATCAACGAGATAGACGAAAGAATGTATGAGGCTGCAGGCGACCTGCTTGTTCGTGACCTCGACATCTTCATCGAGATCGACAAGCAGACCGAAAATAAGGACATAAACTGACAAAATTATGTTTTGCAACACATTCTGACATTTTTATCCTATTTTATTTTGTGGATAATCTAATTTATATTAAATTTGCGGTTAATGAAATAAAAGAATAACTACAGATATGAGTTACCTGAAATTTGACAAAAATCTAATGATAAACTTGGAGCAGAGCCTTCCGAAAGAAATGCTCCGCACCAACAAATCAGGAGCTTACCATTGCACTACTATTGTGGGATGCAACACCCGCAAGCAACATGGGCTGTTGGTGATTCCGATTCCCGAGATGGACGACAAGGCACATGTGCTACTGTCAAGCCTCGACGAAACGGTGATCCAGCACGGAGCTCCATTCAACCTCGGGCTACATCAATATGGCCCTGATGTATTCTCGCCAAACGGGCATAAGTATATTAGAATGTTCGATTGCGAGACTGTGCCTACAATGACTTATAGAGTAGGCGGTGTGATTCTTACAAAGCAGAAGACATTCATCAGCAATGAAAACCGCATTCTGATAAAATACACACTCGTTGATGCTCACTCCGACACCACATTGCAATTCAGGCCTATGCTTGCATTCCGCAACGCCAACGACCTTGTTATGGAGAACACTGCTATCAACAAGGATATCAAGGATGTCAAGAATGGTCTTGCCACTTGCCTATATGCCGGGTATCCCGAACTGGTCATGCAGTTCAACAAACCCGTGAATTGGGTTAACGACGGACATTGGTACAAAGGAATAGAATATTACAAGGATCGCGATCGTGGCATTCCTTACAAGGAAGACCTCTGGGTTCCTGGATATTTTGAACTTCCGATCAAGAAAGGTGAAAGCATAATTTTCAGCGCAGGAACATCTGAAATAAATCCTGAAAATCTCGACACTCTCTACGACAACGAAATTAAATCGCGTACTCCGCGCACAAGTTTCTATAACTGTCTGAAAAACTCTGCGAAGCAGTTCTATCTCACAAACAAAAGCGGCAAGTATATCATGGCAGGCTTCCCGTGGTATAATGTCAGAGCTCGCGACGAACTTATGGCGCTCCCGGGTTGCACACTCGCCATAGACCATAAGGATGACTATATCCAGATTATGGCAACTTTCCTGAAAGCTCTACATAAATATATAGAAACAGGAGAGAAAGACCGTACTATCCATGAAATTGATCTTCCCGATATTCCGTTGTGGGCTATCTGGGCAATACAACAGTTCCGTCGGTCTACCGACACCCGTTCATGCCGTGAACTATATGGCGAAGATGTCAAGAAGCTTGTCGAAGACATCCGCAACGAAAGGATTAAAAATCTGCACTTGAATCCCAATGGTCTTCTTACAAGCAACGGTACCGATACCCCTGTGACATGGCTTTCGGCATCTATCAACGGACGTCCGATTATCCCGAGAACAGGCTACATCGTTGAATTCAATGCTCTATGGTATAATGCGGTTCGCTTCCTCATCTCCCTTTATGAGGGTGATGCTGATAAGAAAGACTACATTGATGAGCTTTCAGCACTCTCTGAAAAGACAAAGGCAAGCTTCATCGACACATTCCTAAACGACTACGGGTATCTTTATGATTATGTCAACGGCACCTATGCTGACGTTGAGGTGCGTCCCAACATGGTGATTGCTATAGGTTTGGAATATTCTCCTCTCGACCGTCGCCAGCGCAGGAAAGTGCTTGATCTTGCCACGAGGGAACTACTTACACCTAAAGGCCTGCGCTCTCTAAGCCCTAAGAGCTATGCCTATCGGCCAAACTATGTTGGCGGTCCTGTAGAACGCGAATATGCCGTTCACCAAGGTCCCGTCCGCCCATGGCTGTTCGGTTTTTACGCTGACGCTTATATTAAGGTGTTCGGTTTAAGCGGCCTCGGATTCATTGAACGCAAGCTGATCGGATATGAAGACGACATGTCGGAAAATTGTATCGGTTCGCTCAGCGAAATGTATGACGGCAATCCTCCGTTTACCGGACGTGGCGCCGTATCAACCGCCAAGAACGTGGGCGAAATCCTGCGTACCATAAAGAATGTGAAGGAACTCAACAAATTACAGAACTACGATAATTAACCAGATATGAAGGCATTAATGTTCGGGTGGGAATTCCCGCCGCATATCCTTGGCGGTCTGGGCACTGCTTCTTATGGACTGACCAAGGGCATGCACGCCAACGGAGACATGGATATCACTTTCGTGATTCCTAAACCGTGGGGCGACGAAGAAAAAGGATTTGCCCGCATCATCGGCGCCAACTGCACCCCCGTTGCTTGGCGCGATGTAAGCTGGGACTATGTGGAAAGCCGTATTGGCAAAGTCATGGACCCGCAGCTCTATTTCGATCTGCGAAACCATATTTACGCTGACTTCAACTACATGAGGCTAAACGACCTCGGCTGCATTGAATTCTCCGGAAGATATCCCGATAATCTTATCGAGGAAATCAACAACTATTCAATCGTTGCCGGTGTGATAGCTCGAACCGTGGAATGCGACATCATCCATGCACACGACTGGCTGACTTATCCTGCAGGCATCCACGCCAAGAATGTCACAGGCAAGCCTCTTGTGATTCATGTTCACGCCACTGACTATGACCGCTCCCGCGGTAACGTGAACCCCACTGTATTTGCCATCGAGAAAGACGGTATGGAAAATGCCGACCACATCATGTGTGTGTCAGAACTGACAAGACGTACCGTAATAGAGAAATATGGCATAAATCCGGCTAAAGTATCTACTGTCCACAACGCAGTGATTCCTCTCGACCAGGAACTGCTCGAGATAAAGAGACGCACTGAGGGAGAAAAAGTTGTGACATTCCTCGGCCGAATCACTATGCAGAAAGGTCCCGAATATTTCGTCGAGGCTGCTGTTAAGGTTCTTCAGAAAGATAAGAACGTTCGTTTCGTTATGGCAGGCAGCGGTGATATGATGGACGATATGATCAAGCTTGTGGCAAAACGCGGCATCGCTGACCGCTTCCATTTCACCGGCTTCCTTCGTGGTAAGGAGGTATATGAGATGCTTCGCGATTCCGATGTATATATAATGCCCTCAGTTTCTGAGCCTTTTGGAATCTCTCCGCTCGAGGCTATGGAGATGGGCGTGCCGAGCATTATCTCCAAGCAATCCGGATGTGCTGAGATCCTGACAAATGTCATAAAGACAGACTACTGGGACATCGACGCTATGGCTGATGCTATCCACAGCATACTAAACTATCCTGCCATGTATAAGACTCTACGCGATAAAGGTATCGAAGAAATTCATGGAATCACGTGGGAGAAGGTAGGTAAGAAAGTGATCGACATTTATAAGGATGTCATCGCTGCCAGAAATCATTAACAATCAATCATCACGCTTAAACGTAAATATAGAATTATGAAAAACGTTTGTTTTTATCTCAACATACATCAGCCATTCCGTCTTAAAAGATATCGTTTCTTCGATATCGGTAATGACCACTACTATTATGATGATTTCGCTGATGAAGACATCATAAACAACATGGCAGAAAGAAGCTACATTCCCATGTGTCATACACTTCTCGACATGGCAAAGGAATACGGCAATGATTTCAAATGTGCAGTCTCAATTTCAGGTACTGCAATAGAGCAACTTCAGCAATCCGAACCGGAAGTTATTGAAATGCTTCGCAAACTTGCCGACATGGGTACCGTTGAATTCATAGGTGGCACATTTGCTCATTCATTGGCTGCCCTTGAAGATCCGGAAGAATTCATGCGTCAGGTGAAAGTTGAGCAGAAGACTATCAAGATGTTGTTTGGCCAAACCCCCAAAGTGTTTGCCAACACTGAGCTCATCTACGACGACGACATTGCATCTCTAATTCAAGCAATGGGCTTCAAAGCCGCCGTTGTTCCTGGAGCTAAGCATATACTTGGTTGGAAGAGCCCTGACTACATTTATTCTTCAGCAACTGCTCAAAAGTTAAAAATGCTATTCACCAACGATAAACTGGCAGCTGATATCTCACGCAATTTCAACAACCCGGAATGGGATGAATATCCTCTTACAGCCGACAAAT
This sequence comes from uncultured Sangeribacter sp., assembly GCA_964421525.1. Classification (GTDB taxonomy): domain Bacteria; phylum Bacteroidota; class Bacteroidia; order Bacteroidales; family Muribaculaceae; genus Lepagella. The sequence continues at coordinate 5,503 of CAYQXG010000057.1, forward strand.
ATGTCAACTGGATTGCTGATCTTCCTGAGGAGGAGCAGATTGTAAATATCGTTTTGAGCATGGATACATTTGGTGCCTTTATACCTGCAAGCGCCGGAATCTTTGATTTCTTCAAGGCTCTGCCACGATTCGGAAAGGAGAAAGGTGTGCGTTTTACGGCTCCTTCAGAACTTGTTTCAAAGCTAAAGGCTGTCGACAGCATAACTATTCCTTACGCAATATCATACGTAGATGGCACAAGAGACGTTTCTGCTTGGAAAGGCAACGATCTGCAGCGTGAGGCGCTCAACAAGCTATATGGTATTGCAGAACGCGTATCCATGGTTGAAGATCGTAAGATACAGCAGGATTGGGAATACCTGCAGAGCAGCGACCACTTCTTCTATATGGCAACCAATAATCAGGCTGATGCAGCTTTCAGTCCTTACGACAGCCCGTTTGCTGCATTCACCAACTACATGAATGTGCTTGCCGACTTCCTCGTGAGAGTTCAAGAACAGTTCCCGGAAAATGTTGACAACGAAGAGCTCAATTCTCTTCTGCTCACTATCCGCAACCAGTCTTCTGAAATCGAACAGCTCAACAAGGAAGTCAAGGCGCTGCGTAAGAACATACTGGAAGCTGAAGACAGCAATTATGCTCCTGTAGCAGTTGAAGTGGTAGAAGAAAAACAGGTGGCAGAGAAACCGGCGAAAAAGTGTGCAAAGAAAACTTGCGCAAAGAAACCTGCAGCCAAAACTACTGCGAAAAAAGCTCCCGCAAAGAAAGCAACAAAAAAGACATCTGAAAACTAAAACGCAGAATAATACAAAATCATTTCAATTATTAAACTTATGTAACACGCCGAACCTCCTCTGCTCTTCTGTTGTTTTGATTTCAGAAAGTAAGAAAATCGTTTCATGATGTTAGGTTAGTTTAAAATTGAATTATGGAAAAAATTGGATACAGCCGCCTGTGAAGGTGGCTGTAATCTTTTTCTAAGACCCCGTCTCATAAGATTTGAGACTGGGTCTCAGTGAACCTGAAAGGGTAGCAAAACGTTAGATTATTGAAATGAGATAATTTCGGGATTTTAACTTTTATTGGCATAATATTTGATACCATGAACTATAGGAATAACAAGAAGAATAAAAGAGGATTCAATCCTTACCATAAAAATTTCAAAAAGACTATGAACGAAGATAAAGATTATAAAAATATGTCAGAAAATCCTGCAGAGGAAAATCTTCAGGAAGACAATATGGTGATTGATGGCGATTACGCCGGCGAATCAGAAGACACACAAGCTGAGCAGGAAGTAAACACTCTTGAGAATCAGCTCGTTGAGCTCCAAGCACAAGTTGATAAAGAAAAGAAGGAATATCTTTTCCTTGCGGCAGAGTTCGACAATTATCGCAAGCGCACTCTCAAGGAAAAGGCTGAGATCATTAAGAACGGTGGTGAGAACGTGTTAAAAGGACTCCTGCCTATTGTAGATGATTTCGAACGTGGTCTGAAAGCTGCCGAGTCCGACTCCGATGCAAATTCCGTGCTCGAAGGAATGAGCCTTATCTACAATAAGCTCATCAAGTATCTCGAGAGCATGGGCGTCAAGGAGATGGCATCCACTGGAGAGCCGTTCAATTCAGATCTTCATGAAGCTATTGCTCAAGTTCCCGCTCCATCTGAGGATATGAAAGGCAAAGTGCTCGACACCGTTCAGAAGGGATATATGATAAATGATAAGGTTCTTCGCCATGCAAAAGTGGCTGTAGCACAGTAAACCGATATACGATTCACTAATAACGATCCACCATCATGGCAGAAAAAAGAGATTACTACGAAGTGCTTGGCGTTGCAAAAAACGCCACAGCAGACGAAATAAAGAAAGCCTATAGAAAAAAGGCAATTCAGTTCCACCCCGACAAATATTCCGACAAACCTGAGTCGGAGCAAAAAGCTGCCGAGGAAAAATTCAAGGAGGCTGCCGAAGCTTATGATGTGCTGAGCGATGAGAAAAAACGCCAGCTGTATGATGCTTATGGCCACAACATGGGTCCGCAAGGATTTGGCGGTGGTGCAGGTGGTGGCTCCTATGGAGGATTCGGCGGTTTCGGAGGCGGTTTCTCTATGGAAGATATCTTCTCAAATTTTGGCGACATATTTGGAGATGCCTTCCAAGGTGCAGGAACATATCATGGTTATTCTTCAGGCGGTGGCCGCGCCCGCAAACCGGTAAATAAAGGCACCGACTTGCGAATCACTGTCAAGGTCAGCTTGAAGGATATTGCAAATGGAGTTGACAAAAAATTGAAGATTCCTAAATTTGTAGCTTGTTCCCACTGCAACGGCACAGGCGCAAAAGATGGCACTTCATTCCATACCTGCCAGCGTTGTGGCGGTTCAGGCTACATAACTCAGATGCGCCAGACCTTCCTCGGTGCCCAGCAGGTTCAGTCTGTTTGTCCGGAGTGTAATGGAGAGGGCAAGGTGATCACTGAAGAATGTAAATATTGCCACGGCACCGGAGTTGAGAAAAAAGAGACTATCGTGGAATTCCATATCCCGGCAGGTGTCTCCGACGGTCAGACGCTTGTGCTTAAGGGAGAAGGAAATGCACCTCGCCACGGCGGCGTGAATGGAGACCTTCTTATTGTTATTCAGGAAGAGAAAAACGCGGAGCTCATCCGCGACGAGCAGGATCTCATCTACAATCTTATGCTTGACTTCCCGACAGCAGCCCTTGGTGGTAGTGCAGAGATACCGCTTATCGACGGTAAGGCCCGTGTAAAGATTGCTCCCGGAACACAACCGGGTAAGGTGCTCCGCCTGCGTGGCAAAGGTCTTCCTGCTTTCCAAAACGAACATGTCAAGGGCGACATTCTCGTCAACGTCATGGTGTATGTTCCGGAAAATCTCTCAGATGCTGAAAAAAGTGCAATTGAGAGCTTGAAAGACAGCAGCAATGTAGTGCCGACTGAATCTACATCAAAGAGAATCTTCTCAAGACTACGCCATATCTTCAATAAAGAAAACAGAGGCGAATGAAGTAGTTGTGATAATATTTAGGAGACCGGGTATATTTTTACTCGGTCTTCTTTTTTATATCATATTGAAATAGTGAAGAGTTGCAGGAATAATCTCAACATAAATTGAAATTTGGTGTTATACTAATAAATAAGTGTTTACAACTTCTACATTCCAGTCTATGAAAAAAAACTATTTGGCTTTGTTTTTAGCCTTGATTTCGCTTGTATTTCCTTCTCAGGCAAATGCTCAATACACCAACATCGTTAATCAAGCTGCAAATTTATTGCAGACGGCCGTTATGGGGGGATCCCGATATAAGGGATATGTTGATGTATCCTATTTAGGCGGATTTGGCAATTTGCAAGCTAATTTTATTGGAATCAGCACAGTGCAGGGTTTCCAATACAACAACTGGTTTTTCATGGGAGCCGGTCTCGGAGTAGACTATGTATATTCGAAGACAAATTCTTCATATAATGGATTCATCGGAAATAGAGAAACGAGTACAAGTGGAGCTATGATTCCATTATTCACAGATTTCCGTTTTAATTTAGGAGGTAAGACAAGTCCGTCATTTTATATAGATGTAAAGGCTGGTGGATCATTTCTAATTGGGAAGAACTATCTTGCTATTGAAAATGGATACATCAACGGATCGGAATATTTCATGCTCCGACCATCAGTCGGACTCAGAGTTCCGGTTGGAAACACAGGCAAAAGAGCTATAAATATCGGTTTGACATATCAATTGCTCACCTGCAACTACTGGTGGTACAATAAGAGCAGTTCCGGAACGTTAAATTCTTTAGGAGGCACACTCTCCTACGAATGGTGATCCTGGCCCACCTTACAAAGGGCGAAGATTGCCACTTTTCAAGGTGACTGATCAATGAAACGAGTAATATTATTTCTGCTGACCATTTTTTCTTGCTTATCCGCGACAATGGCTATGCCGGCGAAACGCGGATTGATAGATTATGTCCAACCCGACGGCGAAATCATAAAGATTAGGATTACCGGCGACGAACATGGTCATTCAACATATTCTGAATCCGGACTCCTTCTTTTTGATAACAACGGATTTATGGAATATGCTGCCTTTGATGATAATGGATTTCCGATTAGTTCAGGTATAATTGCTACCAAGGAAAATGAAAAGTCAAACGCTGCCTCAAGTCTGCAATGCATGATGCAGCTCAACAAATGGGATGATTTGGTAAAAGCCAATAAAGCTTATCGTCTTGAGTGCTTAAGAAAAACCTCAATTGCTCCTTCTCATTGCACTCAGTCAGAAGCTTATAATGCAAATCAACAAGGTTATAGTTGTGATTCTCCCGAAAATGAAGATGTCGGGAGACTTGTTCCGCTAAATTTTGGCCGTTGCAATGCATCGTTTCCTGCTATGGGCGAACAGAAAGGTCTTGTGATTTTGGTTGAATATAAAGATGAGAAATTCCACTTTGCGGATAATGATTATTTCCGACGCATGCTAAATGAGGAAGGATTTTCCGACTATGGATCATTAGGCTCCGTCCGCGATTGGTTTATAGAAAATTCAAGCGGTAAATTCATACCCGAATTTGACGTTTACGGCCCTGTGGAATTACCGAACGATCGTTCCTACTATGGCAGTAATGACGCGTATGGAAACGACAAGAATCCTCAGATGATGGTTGTGCATGCATGCCAGCTTCTTGACGAAGATATCGATTTTTCGCAATACGACCGTGATGGCGACGGCGTTATCGACAATGTGTTTATATTTTATGCAGGTATCGGCGAACATGACAGCAACGTTACCAACGCCGTGTGGCCTCATTCATGGAATATGTCTTCCGCTATGCCCGGACAAGATTTCATATTCGATGGAGTCAAGCTACATCATTACGCTTGCTCATGCGAATATCCTAACGGATACATGCGGCCTGACGGAATTGGTACTTTCATCCATGAATTCAGTCATGTCTTTGGTCTACCGGATCTTTATGCAACCACTAATTCTGTTGTCTTTTCGCCTGGAGAATGGGATGTGCTCGACTACGGACCATACAATAACGATGGACTTACTCCTCCCAATTACTCTTCATTCGAAAAATACGCGTTAGGTTGGATAGATTTCCTTCCGTTTAGAGAAGGCTTGATAGAATTGCCCGCGTTTTCAGAAAGCAACGTGGCGTATGCTCTTCCAACTGAAAATAGTAATGAATTTTTCTTTTTCGAAAATAGGCAACCGATTGGCAACGACAAATTTCTCCCTGGACACGGAATGATTGTCTGGCATGTTGACTATAATAAAAGTGTATGGGATGCTAATGAGGTGAATAACGTTGCAAGTCATCAGCGTGTAGATATAATTGAGGCTGACAACATAAAGAACTCCTCTACAAGAGATGGTGATGTCTTTCCCGGCACTCATAATGTCACATCTCTCGGTTTTGACACCACCCCTCAACTCGCAAGCTGGGCGAATAAAGAATTAGCCTTTGATATTCATAATATTAGCGAATCAGAAGATGGTATCATAAGCTTTATAACAGTGGCTGATGATAACTATGGACAGGGATCAGTGCTTTCGCCATGCAAGGAATCCGTGTCTGGACACTTCTACGATCTGATGGGGCGCAAGGTGTCAAATCCCGGGAAAGGGATCTTTATACTTGATGGGAAGAAAGTGATTCGATAAAGAGTTGGTGAATTAGTTCCCTCAGGGTTAGGAATTCAAGACTCAGCAATTAATCAATCTTTTCAATTTTCTGAGAAAATCTCCTCTATTTTCTTCACAGCATGATGATAACTTGCCTTGAGTGCTCCGACAGATGTACCGAGGACTTCTGAAATTTCCTCATATTTCATTTCATCAAAATAACGCATGTTAAACACAAGACGTTGCTTATCCGGTAATTTCGCCACAGCTTTCAGCAACTCTGCCTGTAGCTCGTCGCCATCGAAATATTCATCCGCCTCTATATTGTTGAGAAGATAAGAATCGTCACCGTCATCCACGTTTAGTTGATTGCGCGAACGTTCTTTGTTAAGAAAATTAATCGACTCATTGATGGCGATTTTGTAGAGCCAGGTCGACAATTTGGCGTCCCCCCTGAAATTCTGAAGATTATTCCATGCCTTAAGAAAAACGTTCTGAAGAATATCATCAGCATCATCATGCCTGACCACGAGCTTACGTATCTGCCAATAGACCGGTTCCCCGTAGGTTCGCATCAAGGCGTCAAAGGCAGAGGAAGCTGTCTTTGGGTCCTGAAGCTGCTCCACGAGCTTCTTTTCATCTATTGGTAACGCAGTTTTTGCCATATCCGCACAAAATTACATAAAAAATTGGATTATGACAACTCTGTTTACATTTTTTAAGACAAAACTGTAAATGCCATGCATAAAAGCTTTATCGGAATTAGTTGAATGAAACTGAAGATAGAATTTACTAAACATTAATGCAAAAAAGTTTTATCTTTCATTAAACCTTTCAATGGTTATATTGTCACATATCCAAAGAATTGTAGATATGAATAAGATAGACAACATACTCGATAAGGTTGGAGGCAAGACAGGCTATACTGTCCCTGACAATTATTTCGATAATGTCAGGACCAAGATCTTGTCTGAGCTTCCTGAATACAAGGAACGTACTCCTGAGAAAATTTCCATGTGGAGACGGGTTAGCCCTTATCTCTACATGGCTGCTATGTTTGCCGGCATCTGGTGCATGATGAAGATGTTCCACATGATGACCACCACCGACCTTAGCCTCGACAATCCCCCCGAAGCTGTTGCCGTAGCTATGGCTGAGGCAGATCATTCCGACTGGTCGTTTATTTCAAATGATAATTCTGACTGCTTCATGCTTGAAGATGACATTTGTAATCAATATTCATCTTTCGAGGAATTCAAGAAAGATTTCAACTCTTCCGACCAAAACCTATAAGGCATCGCATCTTAAAAACGATAACTGATATCTGAAAACAATATGAAGAAATATCTTTTACTATTCTTCTCTTTCCTGCTTTTTATTCCTGCAACTTTTGCTCAAGCGCCCAAAGACAGGGCAAAAATGAGAGAGGACCTGCAAAACTTCAAGATTGATTTCCTCGCTAAGGAAATGGAGCTTTCCGAAAAAGAAAAAAGTGATTTCGTTCCCATTTACAAGGAATATGACAATGAGCGTCGAAAAGCAGGCTCTGAGGTTTGGAAATTTGAGCATCAGTTGTCAAAGAAAAAAGATGCTACCGATGCAGATTACAAGAAACTTGCCGAAATGCAGCAGACTGCACGAAGCAAGGATAGTGAGATCGTAAGGAAATACGACGAGAAGTTTGCTACGATCCTTAGTGCAAAACAGATCTATACCATGCACAAAGGTGAGGAAAAGTTCTTTGAAAAGATGAAGGAGATGAATAAGAAATTCGGTGAACGACATCGGCAAAACAATTCCGGAGGTGAACCGAAAGGTAATCATGGCAAAAAACATCGTCAGGATACAAAACCATCTGATTTTTCCAATCCGGATGATTTTTGAACCTGAAATCCACAATTAAGGAAGCCGATAACAGACTTATTATATTATGAAGTATAATTTTATTTCAAGACTTTCAGTTGCCTATTTGGCAACTGTTATGTTTTTAGTATGTTTTGTCTTTATGTTTGCAAGCAATTCTTCCGCAGCTCCGAAAAAGAATATGGGTCCGGACTTTGCTTACCCCAAAACAGTCAATAAAAATGCCAGGGCCGCGCTTCAGACTGCCATTGCCCACGGCAATTGGCCGGCTGCTGCTGACGCAGCAATCCAATCAGTCACTGCCGCCAATCTTGTCAGCAATGAGAATGCGATGAAAGGCATCGCGACTCTCGACAGCATTTCCAAAATTGCACCCGACAGTTGGAAACCCGTTTTCCAACTCATTCAGGCGCATATCTTCAATGAAATCTATAATTCCATGAGGTGGAAGGCAGACTCAAGAAATCTGCCTTTGGATTCAGTGCCGGACAATCCATATCTTTGGAGCAGAAATATCTTTGCCGACAAGGTTTATGCCCTTTGCAAGGATGTCATTGAGTCAAAGGAAAACAAATCCCGCCTTTTGAGCGAATGGAATAGCTTCCTTACCGACACATCCGAAGCAATCGATGCCGGTATGACTGTCGATGAATTTACACTTCGACAATCTTTCCAACTACTTAATGAATATTCAGATGCCTCAAAAGATGTAATTCCTTTCTTCCCAAACATCGGCAACCCGGTAACTCCCTCTCAAAAATGCGCGGCACTGCGCGATAAGGCTATCGATATGCTCATCGACAAGACTGCATCGCTCAATCAGAGTCTTTTCCATGCTCAGGCTCTTGTCAGCAAGTCTGAAACTTTGCCGTATAGCCAACGCATCAAATTCCTGACATCTGCTCTTGGAAAAGTGAAAGGAACAGAAGGTGAACAGCTGATACTCATGAGTCTTCGCGATTATGCTGGAAATTTCAGCGACTACGAAGAACAGCAGTCTGTTTTCCCCTATTCCAAAGCGGAATATGTTGATATTCTTAAGAAATCCGTTGTAGCCTTCCCCAAAGGAATGTATTCCAACGCTTTGCGAAATATAATTGAAGATTTCACCCACCCTGATGCCAATATTGAATTCGCAAATCAATATCTCACTTCATCTTCAATTAAGATGGATGTCACGCTCTCCAATTGTAACGATTGCTGGATTCTTGTCTATGACTACTCACCTTACGTCAATGCCACCCGAGCACCTAAGACTAAGGTGATGGCTTCTTCGTGTAGATTGGTAAAAGCTGTAAAAGTATCTGCAAACGGTGTTATTCCATTCAGCAGTAAGGTCTCGGCAGAGATTGGAAAACTTCCAGTCGGCACTTATGTAGTTGTGCCAAGTGCTACTGCCGATGGCAAAGGGATATTCCCTTCCATACAGAACGACACCTGGCGCCAGACTTTCACCCTAAGTGACATCAGTATCATGACCGTGAAATATCCCGATGCAAAGACCGGAGTATATGTGGTGGATGGTGCCGACGGACGTCCTATTGAAGGTGCCACTGTAAAAGTCTACAATCGCCCGAACTATTCTGCCGAGCGCCGACTTGCAAAGACTCTAACCACCGATAAAGATGGATCTGTAATGGTGACGGAAGAAAAATTTGAAATTGAGGCATCGTTCAACGGTTCCAAATGGTCCAACCGCATGAGGATGTACAATTCAAACCAGAAACCCGATACAGTCACAAGAAAGAATATTCAGATTCTTGCCGATAGAAGCATCTACCATCCCGGCGACAGCATAAGTGCAGCCCTTATTGCATATTCCTCCCGACTTGGAGAGATGAAACTCATAAAAGAGATGGAATTGGATATTAAACTGTTTGACGCCAATGGTCGTGAGGTGTCTGTCCAATCTACCGTCACCGACAGTTTTGGAAGGACAGTCGCTGATTTCAAGATTCCCGAACAAGGAATGCTTGGCAGATGGCGTCTGACCGCTGTAAATGGAGAAGGGAAACAACTTGGCAGTTCATTCTTTCAGGTTTCTGATTATGTTGCCCCAACATTCTTTGTCACATCCGAACACTCTGATGAAGATATAAATCCCGGCGATGTCGTGAAGATTAAGGGGCGTGTGCTTACTTATTCCGGCATGCCTGTTGCCGACGCTGAGGTTAAATACTCGGTTTCATACACTCCACCGGCAAGATGGTTTGTGTATAGCATGGGCACATTCGATTCCTCGGTAACTACTGACTCGGAAGGCCGTTATGAGATATCTCTCCCCACCGACAACCTTAAAGGGACTCAGTTTGAGAGAGGTCTTTTCACAGTCAATGTTTCTGCCGTCTCTCCGGCAGGAGAAACCCAGAAAGGCCCCGTGGAGCGCTTTGCCATCGGTAAAGACTACCACATATATTCTCCTTATGGTGGCAGCAAATTGGAAATATCTAACGGCATCCCCGCCATCCACTTCACCGTGTCAGATATATTGGGCAACGCTGTGAAAAAGGAACTGAAATATTGCCTTGTGAATAAAGCCGACGGCAAGACCGTGGCTGAGGGATCTTTCTTATCTCCTACCCTCAACATTCCCTCGAGAAACTATGAATCTGCCGCCTACGACCTTAAGGTCTCACTTGCAGATGATCCGGATGTCAATTCTAATTTGTATCTTGTTTTCTGGCGTAAGTCTGACAAGACGGCTCCGGCCGGTGTGAAACTTTGGATTCCTGAATTTAAAGTCACAGCCGAAGAAGGTCAGACTTCGGTAGATGTTACCGTAGGAAGCGGTATTCCTGAACGTTGGATTCTTGCAATGATTACAGGCAGTGACAATGTAGCGTCCGTCAGATGGATTCATATAGGGAAAGAGAATGTCTCTATTCCCGTCGAAGTTCCTTCCGGTAAAAGACCTGCTATCATCGATGTTTGCTATCTTTCAGATTTAAAAGTGGAACGCGGACAGATATTTATCAATTCAGCATGGGCAGACGATAACCTTAAGATCTGTTCTGAGTCATTCAGAGATAAGGTATCAGCGGGCGATAAGGAGCATTGGTCTTTCAGATTCTCAAGAAAACATGGTTCTGTTTCAGGTCTTCCCGCTCTTGCTGTTATGACTGATGCCGCTCTTAATGCCATTGCCCCGTTCAACTGGAACTTCTCCCCTTCAGCATATTATCCTCGCGTTCTGTATCAAATGAACGCTTATGGTGCAGCTAATGAATTTATGTCATTTGCATTGAAATCGTCTAAATATCTATCATACCGTCAGATTTCATATCCATATTTGAATGATTATGGTCAAGGTTGGGGGTTAGGCTACGCTGTCTATCAAGGCGTTGTCAAAAACGAAGTCATGTTTTATTCTGCAGCGGAGTCAGGGGCTGCCGGAGTCACCTCAAGGTCAATGAAAAAAAGCAGCATGCCGTTGGCAGCCTCCGCTGTTGTAGTTAGGGAAGATGTCACTGAAATGGCTATGGATGATTCCGACGCTTTTGCCGAGAGTGTTGAAGAAGAGTCAATGATTACAGGAAACGGCAATGCTCCCGCCGACAAGGAGCAACTGAGGCCTGCCGAATATCCGATAGCATTCTTCAAGCCTTATCTTAACGCTGATGGAGATGGAATGGTGAATATTGACTTCACAGTGCCTAATTTCAATACCACGTGGGCTCTCCAGGTGATTGGATATGACGAATCATTGCAGACAGCTAAGATCGCTCTTGAAACTGTCGCATCCAAACCTGTCATGGTCTCAACCCACTCTCCGAGGTTTGTGCGCACTGGTGATGTGATCGAGCTTACTGCCACTGTGTTCAACAACACCGGCTCTTCATGCTCCCCCTCTTGCAGCATTGAGCTCGTCGACCTCATTTCAGGAAAAACAGTTGCGGTTGAGCAATTTGAACCTGAATCTATTCCGGCGTCAGGAAGCCGTCTCATCACTATGACTTGGACTGCTCCTTCCGATCTGTCTTCAGTCGGGTTCCGCGCCTATGCCGAGTCTGATGGCCATCGCGACGGTGAACAAGCTCTCCTTCCTGTACTTCCGGCATCCTCTCCGGTAGTGGAGTCAACTCCATTCTGGTTTGCACCGAAGCAAAAGGAGATGGAAATAAAACTCCCGAAATTCAACGATACGGATCAGGTGACCCTGCAATATTGCGACAATCCTGCATGGTATTGCCTTACTGCACTTCCCGACATTGTTAACCCGGATTCTAAGAATGTCACTTCAAAGGTCAGGGCGCTCTTCGGTAATGCTGTGGCTTACCATCTGATTTCATCCAACTCAAATCTCAAGGACGGTCTTGCGGCACTTCTTTCCGACAGTAATTCGCAGTTCGCCGCTTTAAAGAGCAATCTTGAAAAGGATGGTAACCTGAAGATTGTCGACCTCAACAATACCCCTTGGGTCAACAATGCCGAATCTGAAACTCTACGCATGAGTCGTCTGTCATCTCTTCTCGACGATAAGCTGGCAAAGACCACCATCGACGATATTTTAAAAGACATCAAGGAACTGCAGTCGTCCGACGGTGGATGGAGCTGGTGCCCCGAGATGAAATCTTCATCTTTCATAACCAGAGAGGTGCTCCGCCATTTTGCAATGATGCATAAGGATGGTGCCCTTGCCGAATGTGACGGTGTGGAGTCAATGATTAAATCCGGCATCAGATATGTTGATGCAGAAACTGTAAATGATTATAAGAAATATTATAAGAAAGGAGAATCGCTAAGCTACCTGCTCGATTGGCTATTCGTTCGTAGCAGTTTCGGGCCTAAGTATATTCCCGCAGGTTCAATTGCCAATGAAATGTCTTCAATTGCTAATAAAGCTACCAAAGACATAGCATCTGAGTGGAAAGATATGGGAATTGGATCAAAGGCGATGGCTGCAATGGTGCTCTATCGCTACGGAAACCACAAGGTTGCTGCCGAGATACTTGAATCTCTACGCCAATTTGCAAGCGAGACTCCTGAGAAAGGAATGTGGTTTGATAATCTGAATCCCGGCTGGGGCGGCATGACCACTATCCGCACCACCACCCTTGTGCTTGAGGCACTCGCAGAAATCCAGCCTGCAAATGGCAATATCGACTCTCTCCGCCAATGGCTTGTTCTTGGTCGCCAATATCAGGATTGGGGTAAGAATACTTCTATTGTTGAGACTGTCAATGCAATCCTCACATCCGGTTCCGACTGGACCTCAAGAAGCGATAAAAGACAGCCGGAATTCTATCTTAAAGGTAAGAAAATCCGGATTCCGGCTACAGCTGCTCTCACCGGAGCCTTCACACTTAACCTGAATGCCAATGAAGCTTCAAAGAAGAATTTGAAAGTTACAAGATTTGGTGATTCTCCGGCCTGGGGAGGAGTCATATCCCAATATGAATCCCCTATTCTTGAAGTTAAGTCCGCAGATGTTCCTGAACTGTCGATAAGAAAAAGTATCGTAGCGATGGTTCCGGGCGAAAATGGGGAATTAGTGGCTAAGGAGAATGTCGCACTTAAGAAAGGAATGAAAGTTAGGGTGACTCTCTTCATAACTGTCGGAAGGGATATGGACTATGTGGCTGTCACCGACGAGAGAAGCGCATGCCTTGAACCCGACGACCAACTCTCGGGTTACACCGCCTCAGATGGTAAGTTCTTCTACAGGGAGGTGCGCAACTCATCCACAAATTTATTCTTTGAATGGCTTCCCAAAGGCAACCACGTTATATCCTACGATTGCTCTGTAAGTCAGGAAGGTGAATTCAGCTGCGGCATAGCAACTATCCAGAGTCAATACTCCCCTCTTGCCGTTGCCCATTCATCCGGAGCTCTCCTTCATGTCAAATAATTAATGTTACTGACAATCATTGAAGCCTCCGGCGATGCCCCGGCTTTCATAAAGAATATCTGTCACTCACCATCAACCCCGGGTCTCCCCGGGGTTTTATCATTTTTGTTTAAAATGCTAAAAAAAATATTGTTTTATTAAGAAATTTTAAGTACCTTTGCACTTGGATTGTGCACATGCTGTGCCAATTCGGACCTTAACATCTGAATAAATAATTAAAATTTAAACTAATATATGAATTTACTGTTGGAAATAAGCAACGGAGATTTGGCGATTACTGCTACCTTGACCGGCATCGGACTTGTCTTTGCAGCTCTTCTGATCGCCCGTCTTATCTCCCCTAAATCCTACTCGGTAAAGAAAGGCGAAGCCTACGAGTGCGGTATTCCTACCCGCGGTGAGTCGATGATCCAATTCAAATCCGGCTATTACATCTTCGCCATCCTTTTTCTTCTTTTCGATGTCGAGACAGTCTTCCTTTATCCTTGGGCTACCATCATGCGTAGTCTTGGGCCTAACGGACTTCTCTGTGTCGCTATCTTCATGTTCATTCTTATTTTAGGCTTGGCTTATGCCTGGCGGAAAGGAGCTCTAAAATGGCAGTAACTGTTCCAAGCATCAAGTCGATGAAGCAGGAA
>CAYQXG010000058.1:0-19246 GCA_964421525.1 uncultured Sangeribacter sp.
ACTCGCCCAAAACCGCCCCGGGGCTCTTAAAATCTTTATGAGACGGGGTCTTATTCTCATTAGTTTGCAGGGATACACCCTTGTGTATCCGCAAATCAAATTCTAAATCAATATATGGATATTTTGCAAAGAATAGCGGCAACTAAACGTAGGGAGGTCTCGGCAATGAAGGGAGTGATTCCTGAGGAACTCATTCGGGAGCTGGCTTTTGCGAGTAGCAGGGAACCTCTTGATATGAAGCGTTCGATTTTAGATCATAACCCCGGCATAATAGCAGAGCATAAAAGACGCTCTCCATCAAAGGGTGAGATATCCCCTATGAGTTATATTGCAGAAGTTGCAAAGGATTATTATGAAAATGGAGCCGCAGCCATGTCTGTTCTTACAGACACACCATATTTCGGAGGTTCGCTCGAGGATCTCGCCGTAGCCCGTAAAGTTGCGCCTGCATTGCCATTGTTGAGGAAAGAATTCATTGTTGACGAATATCAGATTTATCAGGCACGTGTCTATGGGGCGGATGCTGTTCTCCTTATTGCCGCAATGATAGATAGAGAAGAAATCCGTCGGTTTAACGATATTGCTCATTCGTTGGGATTACAGACACTTGTTGAACTGCATAGTCTTGAAGAACTAAGATCGCTACCGTCAGATGCTGATATGGTTGGAGTCAATAATCGTGATCTCAAATCGTTCCATACAGATTTGCGCAATGGACTCTCTTTGGTGAATGCCCTTCCGCAAGGAATGGTCAGGATTGCAGAAAGTGGAATAAAATCTCCGGAAGATGTCAGATGCCTCTTGGATGTAGGTTTTGATGGCTTTCTGATAGGGGAGTCATTTATGTCGACCCCTAATCCCGGAGGCACCCTGATGGAGTTTATTAAAAGATCAAGATTATGAAAATCAAGATCTGTGGAATGCGCGAAGATGACAATATCAGTATGGTGGCATCGTTGAATCCCGATTATATGGGTTTTATATTTTATGCTCCTTCACCACGTTGCTGTTCAGGTATAGATCCGGAGGTCATTGCCGGTCTTCCGCGTTCAATAGAACCTGTGATGGTGACTGTAGATATGAATGAGGACGACATAATAAGACATGCAGATAAATATGGTTTCAGAACAGTGCAGCTGCATGGTAACGAATCGCCAGATATGTGTTGGAGTCTTCGGGAACATGGGTTTAAAGTCGTTAAAGCTTTTGGTGTGAGATCTGCAGACAATATAGGAGCAATGCAGAAATATCTCGGCACTGTCGATGTTTTCCTCTTTGATACCGCCAGCGCGGCTAAAGGTGGTTCAGGTAAAAAATTTGACTGGAAAATTCTTGATTCTTATAATTTGGATGTGGATTTCTGGTTGAGCGGTGGAATAGGTCCCGATGACGCCGAAGTATTGAAAGGCTTAAAGCATCCTAAATTTTCAGCTATAGATCTGAACAGCCGGTTTGAAATTTCCCCCGGTGTTAAGGATCCTGACCTCTTGAGGACATTCCTACACAATTTAGACGATTAAATCATTAAACCATTAACCTCAAAAAATATGAACAGACTTAATAAATTGTTTCAAAATAAAAAGCAAAATTTACTTTCTGTATATTTCACGGCAGGATTTCCTAAGCTTGACTCAACAGGTGAAATTATTGATGCTCTTTGCAATGCAAATGTAGACATGATCGAGGTGGGAATTCCCTTCTCTGATCCTATGGCTGATGGCCCTGTAATTCAAAATAGCGGCACTATTGCTCTTCGCAACGGCATGACACTTCGCACCTTGCTTTCGCAAGTTGAGGAAGCACGCAAGCGAAATCCGGACGTACCCTTCATTGCAATGGGATATCTGAATCCCATCATGCAGATGGGGGCTGAAAACTTTTTCAAGCGCGCTAAGGAAGCGGGAATCGACGCTGTGATAATACCGGATCTCCCATTCGATACCTATATGAGTGAATATAAGGAACTGAGCCGCCAGTATGATATGCTTATGATCATGCTTATCACTCCGGAAACCTCAGAGGAGCGCATTCATCTAATTGATGATAACTGCGATGGATTTATCTATATGGTTTCTGCAGCTTCTACAACGGGAGCGCGCGACCACTTCAATGAAGAGCAAGTGGAGTATTTCAAACGTATAAATAATCTTGATCTTAAGCATTCTCGTCTTATTGGCTTTGGAATCTCAAATGCAGTGACCTTTGATGAGGCTTGCCGTTACAGCAGCGGTGCGATAATCGGTTCACAGTTCATCAAATGTCTTGACTCAAACCCGACTCCTGCAGATGCTGTCAACGACCTTCTGAAGCGTATAGGAAGAATTTGAAAAAATGATATATGTCAAAAGGGGTTGTGCCATTTGCTTTGGCGCAACCCCTTTATTTTTAATTGTGTTGTCGTTATTTCTTATCGATGTCTTTAAGAAGTGTTGAAACAGCTGTTTCAAGTTGACGGTCTCTTCCATTTGCAACATCTTCCGGTGAATTGGCAACCTTCACATCAGGCTCAAGCTGGGTGTTTTCCAAGATAATGCCATCTTCGGTGCGGAAAGCAACAACAGGAACACCAAAGACAAAATCCGGATTCTGCATGGTAATCCAGTTGACACTTGACATAGTACCCGGTACCGGCATACCAACAAGTTTACCAAGATTCTTGTGTTTGTAGACCCAAGGAGTGCCGTGGGCGTTTGAGTAGTTTGCCTCACAAATGAGCATGATACTCGGCTTGTTCCATCTGCGCGAAGGCATCTCTGAAGATTTCTTACCATGAATTTCCTGGGTAAGATATTTTTCACCGCTGAAGAGAACTTCTATGTCTTCATGGAGGCGGCCTCCACCGTTCCAACGTGTGTCAATCACAATACCGTCACGGTCTACATATTCTCCAAGCAGTTTAGCATAAACCTTACGGAAAGAATCATCGTTCATGGAGCGGATATGAACATATCCGAGTCTACCTCCCGACAGACTGTCTACTTCATGCTCGCGAGCTTTTACCCAGCGGTTGTAAAGGAGATTGTTCATGGCTGAAGTAGAGATAGGAAGAACCACTTCATCCCATTTCTCACCTGAAGATGGGCGGGAGAATGAAACAAGAGTCTTCTTCTTTGTCAAGTTGTTGAGTTGCTTTGCCCAGTCTGCGTCAGATTTGATTGCTTCTCCGTTGATGGCTGTGACCATGTCTCCAGCCTTGACTTTTGATGTGGCTCTGTCGAATGGACCACCTTCAACCACTTCCTCTATGATCATTCCTTCAGACGGAACTGTCAGGTTGAAGATAAACCCTAAAGAGGCTGTTGGATCAGCGCCTCCGTGACTTGAAAATCTGCCGCCGGAATGAGATACGTTCAATTCTCCGAGCAGTTCACTTAATAGAGCTGCATAGTCGTAACCATTGTTGATGTGGGGAAGGAAGCGGCGGTAGTTGGCAACATAAGCCTCCCAATCCACCGGCATTTGAGGAAGCAGGAATCGTTCACGTGCTTCATTCTCAACGAAGTCGAGCATCACTTCTCGTTCAGCCGCTTCGTCAATTTTCATCGTTGCTGCGGTAGAAACGTTTTTGACGCTTTTGTCTTTTGGAGAGAATTTCTTCACATTCCTTCCAATCAGGAATATGTCGCCATCTTTGTCTGCAACCATCCTGGCCGGTCTTGAATTAAGTTTTTTCAATAGCGATACATCTCCTTTTATCAGGTTTTTCTCCCAAAGGTCGTATCCATCTTCAAATTCAGAGAGATAGTATAGTTTTTCTCCATCTTTAGAAAGAATGAAATCGCTGAGGCTTGATGAGTTTGGAGTCAGACGCACAATTCTATCTGACAATCCTTCTTTTTGAAGGAGAATATCTTTTGTCTTATCAGACTTTTCAGTATCGGACCCCGGTTTACCATTCTTCTTATCTTTCTTGTTTGAGTCTTTTTTGGAGTCATCTTTCTTTTCTGCATCTTTCTTCTGCTGCTTTTCAACTTCTTTAAGGAGTGCATAATCTTCCTCAGAAAGACGATATTTGTCGTAAGCTTCCTGATTTAGGAAAACCATCATGACATCCATTTCCGAACCCCACGATGCGTGACTTCTCATACCAAAACGGTCGGATGCAAAGATAAGGGTATTTCCGTCGTCGCTCCAACGCGGATCCTGATCGAAGTATCCGGTTCTTGTAACCGGGATAAACTCACCCGTTTTTGTGTCAACAATTGCAATATCACTATATGGCTCGTGCGAAGGATTGTTAACTTCCAAGGCAATTAGACGGCTATCCGGTGCCCAGAACACAGGGAAACCGCCTGTTCTGTAGTTGGTGATCTGTCCACCGTCGAGGGCTTTTACTGACTTTGAAGCAAGATCCATCAGCATAAGTTTGTTGCGGTCCTGAACATAAGCCATCTTCTTCCCGTCGGGAGAAATACTCGGGTAGCCTCGTTCTTCTCCATCTTCAGGAAATAGCGCTACTTCGTCGATAAGAGTTGCATTTGAGAAATTTGGATCATCTTTCCTTGCAATTGCAGCCTTATAGATATTGGATTTACCTGAGCGCAATGAACTGTAATAGAGAGTTCGTCCATCGCTTCCCCACGAAAGATTGCGTTCAAGGGCAGGTGTATGTGTGATTTGTTTCACAGAAGGATATTCGGTGGAAGTCACGAAAACTTCTCCTCTGCTGATAAATGCCACTTGCTTGCCGTCGGGAGAGGGTAATGCTTCGCTTACAGAAGCGGCAGACACATTGATAGGCTCTGAAGGAGTATCTTCAATCACGTTTATCTTTAGGGGAGTGGGTGAGCCTCCGGGATTCAAGGTGTAGAGCTCTCCGTTATATGTAAACGCCATCTTGTCGTTTTTCGACATGCTGAGGAATCTCACCGGATGGTCTTTAAAATTAGTTATTGCCTTAGGATTTGAACTTGGTGAGTTGAGAGGCATAGCATATATATTGAAAGACCCTCCGTTTCTTTCACTAAGGAAGTAAAGTGTCTCTGAATCAGACGAGGCTGCAGGTGAACGGTCTTCTCCTTCATGATTCGTCAGGTTGGTGTGTCGACCTGTGGATGGGTTGTAGAGCCAAATATCTCTTGTCACCGACGAGGTGTGATGCTTGCGCCACTTGTCTTCCATTCCTTTCATGTCTTCATAAAGTATATCTCCATTAGGAAGAACTGTGAGAGATACAGCCGGTGTCGGAAGAATCTGGTGAAGGTCTGAACCATCTGTGGCGATGGCATAAAGTTCGCTGAGACGGGCTGAGGGGAAGGATGGGCTTATGGCCGGATCTTGGATAGCCGAAGAGAAATAAATCTCCTTACCATCCGGTGAGAAAGCCTCTACCAATTCAGATCCGGAATTATATGTGAGTCGTTTTTGGGCGCCACCGGCTGCTGACATTATGTAGATGTCTTGACTTCCGTTGCGGTCGGAAGAGAAGGCTATCTGCTTGCCGTCAGGACTCCATACCGGTAAAGATTCGTAGGAAGTCTCAGATGTGAGTCGGGTTGCTTCTCCTCCAGTATATGGTACGGTGTAGATATCCCCTTTATAGGAGAATGCAATTTTTGATCCGTCGGGCGAAATCTTTACGTCGCGCACCCATAGAGGATTGATTGAAAATGCTGCCGATGCTGTGGTTGCGCATAGTGCAGCCGTTAAAATCATTCTTAAATTCATAATATTGGGTTATTTTTACTTAAATGTTTCTACCAATTGCAGATCCACTCCCTCCGGAGCTGTCTCACCCGGAGCCAAAGGTGTGAATATCACTATGTTGTTGCTGGTCTTGCCATCCACGTTAATGGCATGTCTGATGAGCCAGTCGAGCTGCTTGTAGTTGTTTTCAAGATTCTTGATGTGAGTGTTGAGCACTTTCTCACATTGATTAATAACTTTTTTGGCTTTACCTAATTCCTTTGTGTAGGCGATTGCCCCCAGACCCAGTTTTGGAATGTCGGCAGCGGCCTTCAATTGCTCCAATTTTGCCTCGTTAACAATCTTCTTTGTTCTGGCAAGTTTCTCAATCTCAGTTTGCATCGATTCTGCAAGTTTCGGTATGTTTACTTGCTTGTCTTCGTAGTTGGCTCCCAATGCCCGGGCTACTCCTTTGGCGTCTTTGACGGCATTTTTACCGCCGTTGTCTACCACGATTGTAGCCTTAACAACATCCCCGGACGACGTTTTCAGATAATACGTGTGAAGTTCGTGGCGTGGATAATCCGCATAATAGTCTACTCCCGGTTTTGTCTGGATATAAATGGTGTGGACAATCCCAAAATAATGGTCGAGATTGCTGGCGTTTGAATAGTTGGGTTTCTTCCATTCGGTAAATGCCGGTGTCGGGTTCCAATTCATCGGTGTGACTACGGCATGCGATTTGATGCTCGAGGCCGGACGCACCAGTTCACTCTTTGCTTTCGATAGGGTGGCATCATAAATTACGTAATTGCCCGAGCCATTGTCGCATGGCATGAAAAACAGCAGTTGCTGACATCCATTGATGGGGACTGTAAAAGTCTGGGGACCATCTATCTCGTTGAGCATAAGTTCGGCTGCTACTTCTCCGTCTGCTCCAATGAGCAAGCGGTTCTGTCGGTCGGTGAAGGTTCCTTTTGAAAGAAGGCCGGCATCTCCGGGGGTGACGCATTCAACGGTGAGGGTGACGCTGTTGTAGTCGCCATGTGTGTTGAATGCGGCAAAGGAACTATCATCGGCCTGTCCTCCGGCGGCAAGCACCATCAGGCCCGCCATTCCGGCAAGGGTGGATCCTACCATTGCTCCGCCAACCATTCCTCCGGCTACAAACGAAGATCCTACGGCGGCTGCCCCGACCGTCCCGGCTATAGCACCGTCTTCTCCTTCATCGCTCAGCACTCCATGTTCCAGCGAGAAACGGGTGCCCGTCTTGAGATTGAATCCGTTGGTTATTTTCCTGCCATCTCGCGTTGTGAAGAATTTGCTGATATCCGAGCCGTTGAATGCGTATGCATTCTTCTCCCCTTGAAGCGCATATACATAGTGGAGATATGGCATGGAATATTGAAGTAATGAAACGTTGTCAGGGGCATTGGGCTTCTTGTGAGTGAAGAGGTCGTTATCTTTCATTTCACCCCGGTAAAGGATGATATCTGCCACTCCGACATTTCCACCACCGTTATGTGTGTCGAATGTAAGTTTCCTGCATTTGTCGAGCCTTACCCAATGCTTCTGAGGCATTCCGGTGATTTTTATTGGTACGGAATAGAGCAGTTTGTCATCTCCATAGATGAAAATATTGCCGTCTTTCATCGGACCGTCTACAAATCCCGTGACGAATGTCATATAGTCAAACTGATTTCCAAGATCGAACGAAGCTGAGGAGAATATCCGGTCGTGCAGGAAGTTGGATCCTGTGGTGAAAATCATACCTTCGCTGTGCTTAACTCCTCCCATGTTGAAACCAATATAATCGCTCTCCCCAGTGTAAAGCATTTTATCGCGTGGTAGCCCACCCAGCACGTTGAAAGGCTCGATGGTGCTCATCAGTGGCACTATATCCGGCAATGATTTCAGATGTGAGGGCGCTGCTACTGAAGAGACCCCCAACGCCGGACCCTCTCCCTTGGGCCAGGCCGTGATGTCGGCAAATCCAGCACTTAGGTTCCATTTGTTTTGTGATGAATGAAACGACAGACGATCTACTCCGGTGACATCGAGCACTACCTGCTCAGCCATGGCAAGCTGAGAAAGATCTTTCTGGAAGATTGTGCGTCCGTCGGCCTGAACCGTCAGGTAGCCTTGTCCTGCCTCTGCATTAATATTGTTGTCAAGGGCACCGAGAATGAAACTAAGTTTTTCATACTGTCCTTTCAGATTATACATGGCTGATCCGTAGTCGCCCCCGATAAACTGCATCTGCATATTGAGGACAAGCCCGTTGTCGTATTCTATACCATTTATCTTAAAAGATTGATGCTCTTGGCCGGGGCCCACGAGCACGACATTGCTCTTGTTGTAATAATACGGCGCTCTGTTTTTGAGAAGCACCATCTTGGTTTTGGCGGGAGTGCGGTCAAAGTCGGGTTTGACTGCCTTTTCAGCAGCAGTCCAAAGCTGTGGCTTCCCGACACCGATATAGCCTACCCCTTGCAGGATGTCGAATGTCAGATTGTTGACTCCGGTGACATCTATTTCATAAGGGCGAGCAATATCCCAGTCTTGAAATTTTTCGTCAAGAAGTTTTCGTCCGTCACCTCTGACGGTGATAATGTTAGGGGTGTTGCTGATTTTATGCTTTTCGGCCATCGGACCCATCATGAAGGTAAGTTTGGAATATTTTCCATTGAGCTGGAAAGTGACCCTTCCGGTTTTTTCCGGCGCAAAAAGATATTGTGCTGCCTGCCCCAAAGAAAAACCGGTGGTTACGGCAAGACCTCCCATCATGATCTGTTTTTCGCCGGTTTTGAGAGGAGTATAGGAAATCTCGTCGGAAGTACGCATGGTAGTTAGATTGACCTGTGCATCAACAAACTGCGGGCAGCAAAGCAATGTCAGGACTATCAGAGAGATTAGAAACTGTTTCATAGATAATGTAGATAATATTCCTAGATAATGTAGATAATAAGAGACTGTATTATGAAATTGCTGCATTATTAGCTATCACAGCAGTAGCAAAGTTACAAAAAAAAATCTGTTTTTCCAAAAATGATTAGCTTATTTGTTAGGTACTTAATGTTTTTTAGTAGTCTATGACATCATAAGTTAAAATTAAAGGAATTTCAGCCTTTTCCTGCACATTTTGAAGCTCGAAATTTTGTCAAGACAAGAGGATATTGTAATTTTGTGTCACGAGCTCAAAAATTGACTTTTATGTTTACGATTATTGGAATAATGTTTGTAGGTATATTTGTCGGATATCTTTTGCGTAACGTGGAGTTCCTTCAACGTGTTGGCAAGTTAATATCTTTGACGATTTGCGCGTTACTGCTTTTCTTAGGCATCTCTGTAGGACTTAACGACAATATCATAGGCAACCTGCAGACACTTGGATTGCAGGCATTGTTATTTGCAGTAGTCGGCACATCCGGAAGTGTGCTGGCCGGCTGGGCTGTAGATAAACTTTTTTTCAAAAACAAGCAGTAAGATGAAAGGAAGTATCATCGTTGTGTCATTTTTTATTCTTGGTTGCCTGCTTGGTGCCTACAGGTTATTGCCGCAGTTTCTTATAGACAATGACATCACCGTCTACCTGCTTTACATTCTGATGTTTTTGGTTGGCATAAGTATTGGTTGCGACAAGAAGTTGAAAATTATACTTAGGAGCATCGACTTAAAACTTCTGCTTGTTCCTCTTGCCACTATTGTAGGAACGCTCACTTTTACTGCAGCTGCAGTATTGATCCTTAATGAATGGAGTATTTGGAACTGCCTGTCGGTCGGGAGTGGCTTCGCCTATTATTCACTTTCATCGATTCTTATCACCCAATTGGAAACACCTGTCATGGGATTGGCATTGGCAACCGAGCTCGGAACCATAGCGTTGCTTGCCAATATCATGCGGGAGATATTTGCGCTATTGGGAGCTCCGGTTTTCGTAAGATACTTTGGAAAGATTGCACCGATATGTGCCGGAGGGGCCACCACTATGGACACCACTCTTCCAATCATAACTCAATATTCAGGTAAAGATATGGTCTTCATTGCCATTTTTCACGGTATAATTGTCGACTTTTCAGTGCCCATTCTCATCTCGCTCTTTTGCTCCCTATAGTTAAGACCCCGTCTCATAAGATTTTAGAGGCCCCGGGGCTCTTAAAATCTTTATGAGACGGGGTTTAAATCATTTCACAGTGAGGGGGAGCGATTTTAGATCTGCATCGCGTGAGGAAGTCCCATAGAGAATCTCGTAGCGTCCGGGACGTGTGGAAAGCTCATCTATGGAGGGGTTGTAATATTCAAAAGATTCTCCGTCGAGTGTGATGACGGCCTTACCTGTCTCTCCGGGTTTCAACGAGACCTTCCGGAATCCTTTCAGCGATTTGATTGGAGCCTCAGGATAGTCAAGAGCTTTGACATATACCTGTATCGTTTCGGTTCCTTCACGGTCGCCGGTGTTGGTGACGGGAACTGTTACACTGACGCTTTCATCTGATTTCATTGTCTTTTTTGACAGTTTGCCATCACCTACGGAGAAAGTGGTGTAGGAGAGGCCTTCTCCAAATGCATATTGGGGTTCCCCTTTGAAATAACGGTAGGTACGGTTGTCCATGTTATAGTCGAGGAAATCAGGAAGATCGTCGTTGGAACGATAGAACGTTACGGGGAGCTTCCCTCCAGGGTTATAGTCACCAAATATTACGTCAGCCAAAGCCTGTGAACCTCCTTGTCCGGGATACCATGCCTGGATAAGGGCATCATAATTGCCATCTACACTTCCGAATGCTATTGCTGAACCTGAGCAGTTTACAAAGATTACCGGTTTGCCTGTTGCGTGCATTGCCTTCACAAGATTCTGTTGAATTTTCGGCAATTCGATATCTGCCTTATCTCCACCTTCCCCTTCCATCTGGGCTGATATTCCGCCTATGATGATTATGGCGTCCATATCTTTCATATCCTCAGCAATGGCATCAAATTCAAAAGGCCTGCGCTCGCAGATGTCGCCACGAAGTAGGGCAAAGTTGCCGTTGCCGTGCTTATATTCAATCTCCACATCATAAGTCTCCCCCTCTTTCACCGGGAAAGACTTGTAGTCAACCTTGCGGTTGAAGAATCCAAAACCTCCACGGCGTTCACCAGGTTTCACCTCCTCGATTACTTCACCGTTCACTTTTACCACATAACCGTTGTCGGTGGTGAGTGTATATTTCATATCGCCTGTGAAGGGTGCTTTGTAAGTACCGCTCACTCTCACTGAGAGAGTGTCTTTACTGATGCCCTGAGCGAATCCCCATGCCCCGAATGTGCTGAAGTTAAGGTCTTTGTGGTATTCTGTCTTATCCGGTATGCCACTCAATGAGTTATTGTTGAAAAATTCAACCTTCACTCCATTGCCTTCATTGAAATCGCCAAGATGATGAATCGTTTCATACTCATCGTTGAGTTCGCATGCCTTCTTGTAGTAGACATTGGCATTTGGCAAAGCCTTGCGTATTCCTTCAAGCAGGGATTGAGTGTGCTCTTTTGTAGGTGTGCCGCCATAATTGCCGTTAAGCAGTTCTGTGTCGTCGGCATTGGGTCCAAGCACGGCTATATTGCGTACATTCTTTGAAAGAGGAAGTATGCCGTTGTTTTTCAGTAGAACCATCGACTCTCGCGCAGCCTGGGTTGCAAGCTCATTGTTAGCTTCACTGCTGATCACCTCCGGTCCGAGATTTACCCAAGGACTCATTTCTGCCGGGTCAAACATGCCAAGTTCAAAGCGACCTAAAAGAGTCTTTCGCAAGTGCCCGTCAAGTATGGATTCCTCAATCAGACCTTTGTCGAGAGCCTCAGTAAGAACCATGAATACTTTGCCGCATTCAAGGTCTGTGCCGTTGAGCACAGCATCGACGGACGCAGATAGAGGATCAGGGTGAGTTTCATGCTGACCCTTGCTGTAGAAATTGTTTATCGCATCGCAATCGGTCAATACAATTGCATCATAACCCCATTTACGTCGAAGAATATCAACAAGGAGGCGGTCGCTTGTGCAACAAGGAACTCCCTCATAACGGTTGTAGGCACACATAACTTCACGCACATTGCCTTTCTTTACAAGAGCTTTGAAAGCCGGCAGATAAGTTTCCCAAAGGTCGCGCATCGAGACAGATGCATTGTAGGTGTGGCGCAATGGTTCGGGTCCACTGTGCACCGCGTAGTGCTTCGCGCATGCATGGGTCTTGAAATATTTGTCATCATTGCCTTGCATGCCAAGAACTGTCTGCACACCGAGCACGGCATTCAGATATGGATCCTCTCCACACGTTTCCTGACCGCGTCCCCAACGGGGATCACGGAAAATATTGACATTCGGACACCAGAATGTGAGTTCCGGGTTGCCGGGATAATAGGTCACACCCATTGGAATATTAAACACAAAATGGTCTGAGCGGTTCCAGTTTGCGCGGGCTTCATCAGAAACTGCGGAGAACACATCGTAGACTAAATTTTCGTTGAAGGCTGATGCCATTCCTATTGGCTGGGGAAACACTGTGTAGCCATCCTGGCGCACGCCATGACATGCCTCGCTCCACCAGTTATAGGATGGTATTCCAAGACGGTCTACCGATATAGACTTATTCATCATAAGCCCAACCTTTTCCTGGGGGGTAAGCAATGATATTAGATTTTCAACTCGTTCTTCGTTTGAAAGATTCGTGTCCTGGAAAGGATAACCGAGCATCCCGGTCGACTGGGCATTTTCTTCTACTACAGCCACAGTTGAGAGTGCTCCCAGAGTATTACCGTCTGTGTCGATAAATTCTACACTGCGATAGGTCTTTCCGGCAGAGTTTGCAGGGGAGACGGCTACCATTACTTTCATTTCCTCACCCGGAAGCAGGGTGGCGGATGGATAGAAGGCAGTAATGCATTCGCAGCTTGGATTGATCTTGCCAATCTTCACTTCCTTACCGGAGGTGTTCTTCATCGTGAAGGTGTGGCATACTGTTCCTTTGTGGGGATTGATTTTCCCGAAATCCCATTCGTAGGAATCAAATTTTACCGGACTCTTGGCAAAGACAGATGCTGATAGCAACAGGAGGCCTGTCAGAAATAAGGGTAGTTTTTTCATGGTGTATTAGAGCTATTAATCTAAAGAGATCAGATTTAATTCAAAATTAATGGGGGAGAGCAAAATTAATGAAAAAAAGTGGTACTGCAAAGTCTAATCAAATTCTTCACAAAATTATTTGGTTATTACGGTGATTTTACTGCTTGAACTATTGCCTTCCTGTTGCACTTGAATCTGTACCGGGATTCGTTCATGCAGTTCTTCCACGTGGCTGATGATACCGACATGGCGTCCCACTTTGTTGTGAAGTGAACGTAATGTCTCTATTGCATTGTTTAGCGGTTCACCGCTGAGTGTGCTGAATCCTTCGTCAATAAATAAAGTGTCGACCGAAAGTGCCTGGCCTATATCACTGAGGGCCAACGCCAATGAAAGTGAAACCAAGAAACTCTCACCACCAGATATTGTGCTGGCGGCGCGCGCTACATAGCCTTGATACGCATCTTCGAGTGAAATCACGAAAGTGCCGGGTGTAATTTTCAACGTGTACCGGTCTGTCAAAGTTCTCATATAGCTGTTTGCCGAGTGTATCAGACTTTGTAAAACATAGCTTTGGGCAATCTTACGGAATTTTGCTCCGGTGGAATCTCCGATCAATTGGTTCATGCGCGACCATTTTTGATATTCCGCCTTCTTATTATCGCAATCTTTCAGAAGAGCAGAAAGACGCACCTTGTTTTCAGCATCGGTTTTCAATTCTTGATTGAGGGCACCCTTTATCTCTCCGATTTCAGAAAGTTGCTTGTCAAGACTGTTGATCTTCTCTGTCAGTGATTCAAGAGTATCATCTTCAGCCAATGATGGCTTTTGATTTTGATGCCGCGAAAGCTGGATTCTCGCATTGTCCATAAGAGATTTCTTTGCCACAATCTCTTCTCTGATTTTGTTAAGACTATCACTCGCTTGCTTGATATCTTCTGCAGAAAGAGCGCTTAATATTTTCAGCCTGTCTTCGGTGAGATAGGTATGTTCAGCCAAGAAACTGTCAAGCCTTTTCTTATTGGCTTTTAGGGAATCTTCTGTGTCGTTGAGGCGGTTGAGCACTGTTGAAAGTGAAGTGTTGAGCTGATTGGCATTCTTGAGAAGGTTATCCATTTTTTTTGAAACAGGAGCCTGAAGCTTTTCCCACTCAGGCATGGCAGACAATATGCTGGAAATGACGTTTTCGACATTCTCCAGATTTAGTCTTGATGTTTCAAGTTTTCCGGTCAATATCTGCTTCTTTTTCTGATTTTCATTATAAAGTTTCGTCTCGCCGGCAAGTGCATTTGCAAACTCCATTGGTTTTTCTTCCCGGTCAATTGCCCAATTGTCATCGTGAATCAATGCGGAGGTTTTTTCCTTTGCATCTTCTATCTCTGCTTTCTTTGTCTTCACCAATGCATCCGCGGTTGCAATGCGAGCCTTGCATTCAGCCACAGCATTCCGGGCTTTGTCCATTTTTTCTGACAGTGTTTCCAGTTCCTTACGTTTGGACCCTAAGGCATTTCGGAGTAATTTTACATCGTTCTCTTTTTTCTCTCCCTCTTTGATAGCCTCATTCAGTTTAAAGAGGTTTTCATCGTTTGATTTCTTTAGGTTTTCAAGAGTAGATAAAGTTGTCTCATTCAGTTCATAGACACCACAGTCCCTACATGAGTTCAATGCCTTGGTCTCCGCTTCTGCAACAGATTTATCCTCGTCATAAGCTTTGAGATCCCTTTTATATGCATTGGATTCGGCAATTATTTCTGCATTAAGTTTCACTTGAGATTCCACAAGCTCCTTATATGCTTGCTCGGCATCGTCATAGTTTTTCTTCAGTCCCTCCACAAGTGATGCGAGTTCATCCTCATGCGGAAGTTCCGATGTAATCTCCTGACGGCAAACCGGACAAATGTCTCCGATCGTTAGTTTCTTCCGCAACTGTTTTGCAAATTTGTCTATGGTATCTCTTTGACCATCCAGAGTCTCTTTTCGAATCTTCATCGTTAATTCCGCATCGTGGATGGGAGCGGCAAGGGCATTACGGTTATCAATTTTCTTGTCGATATCGGCTCGGCGTTTTGCAAGAGACTCTTTTGTTTCTTTATGTTTTGCCTCTGTCGTTGCCAGATTATTGATACGCTCCTTTGCAACGGTTATTTTTACTTTCAGATCTGTTGATTCGTCTCTCTTGCTTCGTAGTTCAGGAAGATTAAGTGAAATCACTTCATCCTCTCGAGTCTTGATCTCTGTTTCATCTTTGCTAAACAATTCGTGAGCAGCTTCTAATTCTTGCTTTGACTTTTCATAAATGGGTTGAAGAACCTCCTTGAGACTCTTTTCTTCTGTTGCTATCTCTTTGTTTATTTTTTCTATGGCACTGCGTCCGGAAGATATGGTGTTTAGAAGGGCTACTATAGTTTGTGAATTCTCATATACTTCTGCCTTGCTTGACGCTGCTGAAAGAATTGTTTCGATTTCCTCAATCTGCTTTTCTATAATCCTTATTTCGTTTGAATCATGATCCCGTCCTCCAAGAATCATGGTAAATTCTTTTGAAAGATTATTGATAGAATTATGCAGCAATTCCTTGTCTTTCTCTTCCTTGTCGCGATCTGCGAGCCAAGAGCGGGAATCGATTGTGGCATTCCATTCCTTGACAGTCAGTTCTTTCTTTTGAAATTCTTCGCTTTGGACTTCTTTTTCCGCTATATTGTAGGCCTCGGTCGAGTCTTTAAATTTTTTTGCAAGGTCATTTGCTGTCTTTATCCAGTCGCGCTTTGCTGATACTTTGTCAGTTGCGTTTTTTAGTTCGTGTTGCTTGTTTTCAAGCTCGTTCAACGACTTTAGTCTTTTCTCAATCTCTGCATAAGAAAGAGTTATTACTCCTTCCACCAGTTGACGTGCGGTCTTCCATGCCTGCTCTTTCTGATTTGTGATTGCGTATATTTTGGCTCCGATCTTTGAATAGATATCAACCCCGGTGATTTTTTCCAGGATTTCCGCCTTTTCATCGTCTTTGCTGTTCAGAAAGCGTGTGAACTCCCCTTGAGCCAGCATAGTGGTACGGCAAAACTGGTTGAAATCAAGTCCGATGGCAGATTTTATCTCTGCCTTTATGTCATTGTCTTTTGTGAGAATGTCGAGTGTGTCGAGATTTGTCAGCTGCCATATTTTAGGCTGGAGGCTGCCGGTGCTTTTTTTGCGGGCGCGGGCAACCGACCAGATAGCCTCATAGTGTATTCCATTGCTTCCTGTAAAAAGAAGAGATACTGATGCTTCTCCCGAGTTCCTGCGCATCAGTTGTCGGGGATCTTTTATAGTTATGTTGTCTCCTCCATCGGTTGTGTCGCCTTGCATGTTGGTGTTTTTCATGCGTGGGGTGGTGGCGAAGAGAGCCAGACAGATAGCATCAAGTATGGTGGATTTTCCAGCACCTGTTTTCCCTGTGATAAGAAATACCTCGCTGTCGGCAAGAGGCGGGTTTTCAAAGTCGATTACAGCATCTTCAATAGATGCTATGTTGTGGATGGTTAGCCTTTGTAGTTTCATGAAGGAAGCGTTTACGGTTATCTGTTTTCCAATGAGATGAGGTGGAGGGTTTCGTTGAAGAGCCGCTGCATTTCATCATCGAAGTTGATGCTGAGATCGTTGGCGTAGCGTTTGGCGATATCTATTGGCGATTCCTCCTTGAACTCCTGCACTGACATTGCCTTAGCTTCTGCTTTCTGCAGTTGGTGCCGTTTGGTATTGATACAGCATAGCTTGCAGTTCTTTCCTTTTACCAATGCATGGGCTTCTTCATTTGCCTCTACCGGCAGGAAGTCTTCCACTTCGACATTTAGCCTGATATAGGCAGGTATGTCGTCGGGGAATTCAGATAGCAGCTTCTTTGCTTCGTTCCATGTTGCACTCCCCTCGGTTGGGAGCGAAACCAACGGGCGTGGATTGACAATCTCGATTGCTTCAACCTTAGGCACCATTCCGTGACTGTCTATTTCCACCATGCTGACAGTGTGCGGATAGTTTTCGTCAAAGCTTACAGCCATGGGAGATCCGCTGTATCTTACATTATGTTTGCCTGTATGCACGAATTGTGCATGATGTATATGTCCGAGAGCAAGGTAATCGTATCCCTCGCCTAACGTATTGATGTCAAGACTATCGATTCCTCCGACTACGTATTCTGATGAATTGTCGTGGCCCGTGAAGTCGCATCCTTTCACCGTAGTGTGTGCTGCCAATACTACTGGAAGGTTATCTGTGTTGCGTTTGCTGACCTCTTCCATGAGCGACTGAAAGAAATCTTGTGGAAGGTTTCTTTCATGGCAATAAGGCACCGCAGCTATGAACCCTTTTCCCTGTATTTCTATGATATGCTCTGCTATCGACTCTTTGTTGATGTTGCCTATCGTATGCACTTTCAGAATACGCCACGGTGTGCGGAAAATGTCAAGTTTGGAGCCGCTGTCATGATTGCCGGCGGTAACTGCCATTGTCATTTCGGGGTTTGATTCGCGTATTTCTATCAGTGCTTCCATCAGCATTGTTTGAACTGCCGACGATGGTTGGGCTGTATGGTAGACATCACCGGAAAGCAGGAAAACATCAGGCTTATGCTTTCGCACAATATCGGCGATTTGGCTGAGCATGGCACGGTGCTCTTCAGTACGGTCGTAGTTATACAGGCTATGGCCGAGATGCCAGTCGCTTGTGTGAAGGATTTTCATTTTCTGGTGTAAGGTTTCAGCTTTCAGGTTTCAGGTCTTGGTTATCAGATGTGCAGTTATCAGATTGCTATAAGAACTGCCGCTAATCCATCTTTAAAAGGTTTTGCTTGTTTATACACCGGTTTTACAACGAATTTCCCATCTTCATCTATGTAGCCGTATTTCTTACCTTTTATTGCCACAGCTAAACCTTCGCAATATTCGTATTCAGGCGGCAGTATTTCTGATTGTGGAGAACATGCGGCCGGATTCCCATCAACGGCATGCGGCTCTGTTTCCCAACTTCCGTCAGGTCTGATGTAGCCCCACAGACCGTCAAGTTGAACAAGTGCCTTCCCATCTGTGAAGGGTCCGGCATACTGGAACTGCGGTTCAATCACGTAGTTTCCCGTTTTGTCGATGTAGCCTCGAGCCCATTCCACTTTTACTGCTGCCAGTCCTTCATGGAAATCCCATGCATCATGAAACTTTGGATCGATGATGAAATTTCCTGTCTTGTCAATGTAGCCCCATAGATATTCTTTTGCCATTTTTTTTAGATTTAGTTCAACAAAGATAATAAAAATTTCTGAAGAATACGTTATTGTTGCCTTCAAAAACAATCTTTAAGCCTAAATAGTTATCTAAATAGAAGAAATCTATTCGTTCGTGTATGAAAATCGTAGTATTAGATGGTTATGGAATGAATCCCGGTGATCTTTCATGGGATGACCTGATGAAGTTGGGCAGTGTGATGGTTTATGATCGCACAGCTCCCTCAGAAATGATTGAGCGGGCTGCAAAAGCAGAAATCTTGCTCACTAATAAAACAGTCCTTGATAGGGAAGTTATTGAAAAACTCCCAAGACTAAGATATATCGGTGTTCTTGCAACCGGCTATAATGTGGTTGACACGTCGGCAGCAAGAGAAAGGGGGGTAGTTGTGACAAACATCCCTTCCTACAGCACAGCTTCTGTAGCCCAGATGGTGTTTTCGTTGCTGCTTGCCATAACAAATGGGGTGGAGCATTACACTACTGAAAACAGCAAAGGGCGCTGGAGCCGAAGCGCGGATTTCTGCTATTGGGATACTCCTCTCACCGAACTTGCCGGTAAGACTTTCGGCATCGTGGGTTTCGGAAACATTGGTAGTAAAGTTGCGAGTATAGCTCTCGCTTTTGGAATGAATGTATTGGTGTTATCTTCAAAGCCGGCAGACTCTCTTCCGGCAGGAGTTGGGAAAGCGCAGTACCTTGAGCAACTTCTTAGGCAGAGTGATGTATTGTCGCTTCATTGCCCGTTGACGGACATAACTAAAAACATGATCAATTCAACTACTTTGGCAATGATGAAACCGTCTGCCATATTGATCAATACCGGACGCGGTCCTCTTGTAGATGAGATAGCTCTTGCCGATGCTCTCAATAGTGGTAGCTTACGTGGTGCCGGAGTGGACGTTCTCTCATGCGAACCTCCTTCTATCGACAATCCTCTTCTTTCCGCTCGTAATTGCTACACTACTCCTCATCTTGGCTGGGCAACTGTTGAAGCCCGCCAACGTCTTATGGATATAGCTGTGGCAAATGTTGCCAATTTTATTGCAGGTATGCCTACCAATGTTGTGAATTGATGGCTCTGCAAGAAAATATTAGACCCCGTCTCATAAAGATTTTAAGAGCCCCGGGGCGGTTTTGGGCAAGTGATTTTCGCGAGTTGAGGAAGGAATGATGCGGGCATCATGACTGACGAGACTTGGCGGAAAGCACCGTCCAAAACCGGGCAGAGGTAACTTTTTTGAAGATATTGACATAAATTGAACTCAAATATTAAT
>CAYQXG010000059.1:0-18673 GCA_964421525.1 uncultured Sangeribacter sp.
CTCTATTTTTACACAAAAATAGAGACTGCCTAACTTTTATTGTTAGACAGCCTCTTCAAGTGTAAGGGCAATGGAAACACATAGACAGGCAGCTGATGCTATTTTAGATAGAAAATGAACTATGGGAGGGGGCTGCGTGTTAAAAAAAGAGAAAATTCCGATTTCACGGGTGTTTCAGTATTTAACAAAGCATAATCTTAAATAAGATATATGAAAAAATCAATAATATGGCTTCTGACGATTGTGATGGGAATCACATTCTGCGCCTTACTTTATTTTCAGATCACCTATCTTGAAAATATGGTGAAGATGCGCGAGTCACAATTTTCCGAAGGAGTCATGAGATCATTATACGGCACTGCAGGTCAGCTTGAACGACGCGAGACCATGCATTTTCTTGAGCAAGACATCAGGATGCTCCAAAATTCATATACCGACACTGAAGCAGGTGCTGACCAAGGGAATGAATTGCTCTCTTACGATGAACTTTTCCCTATGCCTGAACGAGGAAAGGACCCTGTGATCTCATATCGCCATCCCACCGAAAAACTTGAAAAAAGATATCATGAGCTACAAGAAGCAATTTGGGATCAATATATCTACCAACGAGGCCTTCTTAATGAAGTGATTCTCACAATCCTCTATGATGGATCTCGCAGACCGGTGCTTGAACGTGCTGACGCCGATACAATTCGCAAGGTCTTGACTGTGGAACTTGCAAATAATGGTCTTGACGTGCCATTCAGTTTTGCTGTCACCGACAACAACACGATATTATATTCCACACCGGAATATGACCCCGACCTTTCTGAAAAACAAATCTACACGGCGCGGCTGTTTCCAAACTCCAACACGCGATATGAATTGAAAGTGGAGTTCCCTACTAAAGCCAACTACATCTACTCCTCTGTGAGGTTTGTAATTCCGACCTTGGCGCTTACCGTGCTTCTGCTTGCCATATTCATTTTCACCATGATATTGGCATTCCGACAAAAGAAGATCGGGGAAATGAAGACTGACTTCATCAACAACATGACCCACGAGCTTAAGACCCCGATATCAACTATTTCACTCGCGGCCCAGATGCTCAACGACGACTCGGTAAGGAAATCGCCTGAAACTCTTCATCATATTTCAGAGGTGATAAACGCTGAATCAAAGCGATTGAGATTTCAAGTGGAAAAGGTGCTCCAGATGTCAGTTTTCGACAACAGCAACAGTGCCCTCAACTTCACCAAGGTTGATGCCAACAAGATAATTGCCGGAGTTGTGTCTACATTCAAGCTAAAGGTGGAGAGATTTGGAGGACATCTTAGTTTCCACAACGATGCCGACGAATCGACCATACTGGTTGACGAAATGCAGTTTACAAATGTAATTTTCAATCTTCTTGACAATGCTGTGAAATATCGCAACGAAGATGTGGAACCGGAGCTTGTAGTTACAACTTCTGACGTGGATGGCAAGCGACTGCGCATCAGAATCCAAGACAACGGCATCGGCATGAAGAAAGAAGACCTGAAGAAGATTTTTGAGAAATTCTACAGGGTGCATACAGGAAACCGTCATGATGTGAAAGGGTTCGGACTTGGACTTGCCTATGTGCACAGGATGGTCTCCGTATTCAACGGCACAATCAGCGTTGAATCGGAACTCGGCAAAGGTTCTGCATTCACGATTGAACTTCCTCTCGCCCAACCATAGGAACACGAATCTATAAAAAATGATAAAATTTAACATAACCAAAGGAATAATTGCATTTAATGCGTTTATATAATATAATTTTAGAAATATTAATCTTCAAAATAAATTGCCATGGATGAAAAAATTAAAATACTTCTCTGTGAAGACGATGAGAACTTGGGAATGTTGCTGAGAGAATTTCTTTTGGCAAAGGGATTTAATGCCGATCTGTTTCCTGATGGAGAAAAAGGATACAAGGCTTTCCTGAAGGGTAAATACGATCTTTGCGTTCTCGATGTGATGATGCCTAAGAAAGACGGTTTCACTCTTGCTCAGGAAATACGTAATGTAAATAGCGAGGTCCCTATCATCTTCCTTACTGCTAAAACGTTGAAAGAAGATGTACTGGAGGGTTTCAAGCTGGGTGCCGACGACTATATCACCAAGCCATTCTCAATGGAAGAGCTGGTAGTCAGGATTGATGCAATCCTTCGCCGTGTGAAAGGTAAAAAAGACCGTGAAGTCACACTCTTCAGAATAGGCAAATTCACTTTCGACACTCAGAAGCAAGTGCTTGTTTCAGGCGACAGCACACAGAAGCTGACAACAAAGGAATCAGAACTCCTCGCTTTGCTTTGCTCACACGTCAACGATATCCTTGAGCGTAACTATGCTCTGAAGACCATCTGGGTTGACGACAACTACTTCAATGCACGCTCAATGGATGTCTACATCACTAAGCTGAGAAAACTTCTTAAAGCGGATCCTGCGATAGAAATCATTAATATCCACGGTAAAGGCTATAAGCTCATAGCTCCGACTCCAACTGAAGAATGACCACTATCCTATCATTTCCACAACTATTCTGACTCCACGACTCATGAAAATACTGTATAGAATATATCAATGGCTGATAGCAGCACCAATTTTTTTAGTTATGACGCTGATAACTGCGATTATAACAATTGTTGGGAGCACTCTTGGGAAATCTGAATTCTGGGGATATTGGCCGGCACACTACTGGAGCAGATTCTGCTGTGCAGTTGCAGGAGTGAGGGTAAAAGTTGTTGGACGTGAAAACATAGATAGGAAAACTTCTTACGTCTTCACTGCCAATCATCAGGGAGCATTCGACATTTGGTCGATATATGGGTATCTCAACCATAACTTTATCTGGATGATGAAGCAGGAACTGGAAAACATCTTTATGGTTGGCTGGGCTTGCAAGCGTGCAGGTCACGTGTTTGTCGATGACCAAAGTATTGCAAATATCCGTCATACCATATCTGAAGCTGAGCAGAAACTGAAAGGTGGAAGATCAATAGTAATTTTTCCGGAAGGAAGTCGATCCTGGGATGGAAAGATGGTTCCTTTCAAGCGCGGGGCTTTCATGCTCGCGGCTGAATTCAGATTGCCTGTCGTTCCGATTACGATAGACGGTTCGTTCAAAGCGATGCCTCGTTTCACCTATAATATTCGGCCTACCACTATCACCCTGACAATTCATAAACCAATTGTGGCTGGTGAGAAGGGGTTCAACACGAAAGTGCTCATGGCTCAATGTAGGGAAGCTATTGAATCTTCACTTCCTGATGAAGATAAAGGAATATCTTCCGAGGAGAAGAAGCCTAAACCATGGTGAGTTATTACTGATCATTAATCATTAAATCTAATACTATGTTACAATATGTTACAGATTCTTCCGCTAAAAGAAGTGTGGAAGACCAGATAAAGGAAGTACTTGCCGCCGGCTGCGGATGGATCACTATTGACCCAACCGGTATGACTGATGAGGAAATAAAGGCGGTAGTTGACAAAGTGATGCCGGAATGTATCGAAAAACAGGCTTTCCTCATCTTGAAAGACAAAGTGCAGCTCGCAAAAGAGATCAATGTGGGAGGCGTTGTTCTTAGCCAGGGTAGCGAATTCCCCTCACATGCCCGTATGACTCTTGGAGCCGCTGCCGTGATAGGGGTAGAAGTCTCAACGACCGACCAGATATCCGCACTCCAAGGTCTTGATGTGGATTATATTGTAATGACTCCATATAAGAACTCCGGCAATTCAGAATCCAAACCTCTTGGCATTGAGATGATCAAGGAGTTATGTTCTTTTATGGAGAACAAACAGTTGGAATTGCCAAGAGTGGCTGCAGGCGGAGTAGCATACGACGATATTGCGTCACTAATGGATGCCGGGTGCAACGGAGTGGCTATGTCTGAATCTCTTGCTGATGCAGCGGACTTAGCGACTGAGACTGAAAAGGCTATTGCTCTTCTCAAAAAATATGAAGAGAGGGAACAAGCCAAGCTCAATAATTAATGATAAATAATTGTCTGATATTTTTACTATAAATCCTTAACATTTTAAAATTTATATTATGGTAACACAACCAAAACTTCCTTATTCCCCCGATGCTTTGGCTCCCTTCATCTCAGAAAGAACAGTCAGCATACATTTTGGGAAACATACAAAAGCTTATTTCGACACTACAAATCTCCTTATCAAAGACACTGAGTATGAGGACATGCCTCTCGATGAAATTGTAAAACATAGCGATGGCATTCTCTTCAACAATGCGTCGCAGGCATGGAACCATATCTTCTACTTCTTCACATTTGATCCTGAAGGAGCAAAGGAACCGGAAGGAGCTTTTAGAAAAAAAATCGAGGAGACATTTGACTCAGTTGATAATCTGAAGGAAACCATGAAGGAGGCAGGCAAGACTTTGTTCGGGTCTGGCTGGGTCTGGCTCTCGGCAGATGCTGACGGAAAGCTTATCATAACTCAAGGTCACAATGCGGAGTCTCCGCTGAAAGATGGTCTGACTCCCTTGCTCTGCATAGACGTGTGGGAACATGCCTACTATCTTGACTATGAGAACCGTCGTCCAGACTACCTTGATGCTCAATGGAATCTGGTTGACTGGAAGATTGTCGGTCAACGCTACGACAATATCTTTGAAGACCTGTAACTATAAAGTCTTCAGTTGGTAACCACTGTCTTTAGCCAAAGCTACAAATAAATAATACCAGTAGTGTATTAATCAAATTGGCGAGATATTTGTTATAATTAGGGTGAGTGTCGCGATCTGAGGTCGCAATACCCACTAATTTTTATTATCCACATCTAAGAAATGACAAAAATTAAAGACGTAATAATTTCAGCCATACAAGATAAGAAGGGATTTGACATCTCAGTTCTTGACCTTGCGAAAGTTGACGGCGCACCCACCGGACAGTTTATCATCTGCTCCGGCAAATCTACGACCCAAGTTAGTTCAATTGCCGACAACGTTAGGGAAGAAGTTCAAAAACAGATCGGAGAAAAGCCTATAAACTATGATGGCTACCGCAACAGCCAATGGATAGT
Source organism: uncultured Sangeribacter sp. (assembly GCA_964421525.1). GTDB lineage: Bacteria > Bacteroidota > Bacteroidia > Bacteroidales > Muribaculaceae > Lepagella. The sequence continues at coordinate 5,056 of CAYQXG010000059.1, forward strand.
GATCGACTACGGGGACACCATGGTTCACATTTTCCTACCGGAAATTAGGGCTTTCTATCGTCTTGAAGAACTCTGGAGCGATGCGGAGACCACCATAATTCCGAATCTGGATCTATAATAATTTTGAATTATTGAGAATCGAGAATTATTTTCCTGACAACGGAAAACTGAAGACTGAAAACTGAAAACTGAAAACTCAACAACATGGGAATACTTCCAAATAAAAACGGCAATTCAAACAAGCGTCCGGTGTTCGGAATGTACTGGATGTATATTCTGATAGTGGCATGCTTATTCGGTCTCTATTATTTTCAAGATAGTAGCCAGACAAAAAGTGTTGACTGGACTGAATTTGAAGCAGCAGCTAAATCCGGTGAAATAACCAAGATAGAGGTCATCCCTGAATCCGGGATGGCGATTGGCGTCCTCAACAAGGAAGGAGCCAAGAAGCAAAACATGCAGGACGTTCAAGGCCCCGACTCTGAAAAAAGGTTGAAAACCACTATCCCGAGTGCCAACAAGATCCAAGACAAGATCGATGCCTGGAATGAACAGCTCGTTGCCGAAGGAAAGCCCGAGATGACTGTGAAGTATGAAAAAGGCAGCGATTTCATGAAGATTTTCTGGTATTTCGGACCTATCCTTGTATTTGTATTCTTCATGGTCTACATGTCAAGGAAAATGAGCGGTGGCTCCGGAGGCGGTGGCGGAATCTTCAATGTCGGAAAATCCAAAGCCCGCATCTTCGACAAAGACAACAGTACTGATGTGACATTCAAGGATGTAGCAGGCCTTGCAGAAGCAAAGGTGGAAATAGAGGAGATCGTCGAGTTCCTTAAGAATCCACAGCGTTATACGGAACTTGGTGCTAAGATTCCACGCGGTGCCCTCCTCGTTGGTCCTCCGGGAACGGGCAAGACATTGCTTGCTAAGGCTGTGGCCGGTGAGGCCGGAGTGCCGTTCCTATCTTTGTCAGGCTCAGACTTCGTTGAGATGTTTGTTGGTGTAGGTGCTGCCAGAGTGCGCGACCTTTTCAAGCAAGCAAAAGAAAAAGCTCCATGCATCGTCTTCATCGATGAGATTGATGCAGTGGGACGTGCACGAGGCAAGAATCCAAATATGGGCAGCAATGATGAACGGGAAAATACCCTTAACCAGATGCTTACGGAAATGGACGGTTTCGGCTCCAACAATGGAGTGATTGTGCTTGCCGCCACTAACCGAGCCGATATGCTCGACAAGGCATTGCTTCGTCCAGGACGTTTTGACCGACAGATATATGTGGATCTTCCCGAACTTTCTGACCGTGTTGAGATATTCAATGTGCATCTCCGCCGCATTAAGACAAACTCTCATCTGGATGTGGAGCAACTTGCAAGACAGACCCAAGGGTTCTCCGGCGCAGACATAGCAAATGTCTGCAATGAGGCAGCCCTTATCGCAGCACGCAACAACAAGCAAGCGGTTGATTGGGATGACTTCATGGCTGCTATCGACAGAATAGTCGGAGGTTTGGAAAAACGGTCAAGGGTAATCACAGATGAAGAGAAATTTGCTATAGCCACTCATGAGGCGGGACATGCTACTATAAGCTGGATGACCGAGTTCGGTAATCCACTCGTAAAAGTGACAATTGTGCCCCGTGGTCGGGCTCTTGGTGCAGCGTGGTATGCTCCGGAAGCAAGACAGATTATTCCAACCCAGGCTCTTCTTGACACAATGTGCGGAATGCTTGCCGGACGCGCTGCCGAAGAAGTGTTCCTCGGCAAGATCGGTACTGGAGCGTCTGACGACCTTGAGAAGACAACCAAACTTGCAAGAGCTATGGTGATGATGTATGGCATGAGCGACAAGCTTCCTAACATCAATTACAATGACTCCACAGGTCAGGATTATGGCTTCACCAAACCATATTCTGAGGAAACGGCAAAGTTGATCGACGACGAAGTCATCCGGCTTATCAACGAGCAGTATGAACGGGCCAAAGACATTCTTAAGGAATATGCATCGCAACACAACCAGATTCGTGATCTGTTAGTGAAGAAAGAGGTTATCTACAATGATGATGTCAAGGCTATCTTAGGTCCACGCAAATGGAAAAGCCGCACTGATGAGATAATTGAAATCAACAAAAAGGAGGAAGCCTCAAGGAAAGCATTGGAATCAAAACCTGCCGACGATAGCAACGATGAGGATCCGGGCACTCCTCCTCCTTTCAATCCGGACAAATAATTCAGATTAGAGAATATTGGGCATCAGAATACTGACTGATGCCCTTTTTATTGTTCTATTTTTCCTTTTTGTGGACACATCAGCACCAAATTTAACTAAAATTTGTTGTAATAATGATTCTACCTAAGCATAAAACAAAACCCAAAAATATGAAAAAGAATCTGACTAAATTCGCAATCTTTTCGCTGATAGTAAGCGGGGGGATTGCATTACCCTCATGCAAGGGAGACGCAAACCAACAGCAGCAATCCACAGCTCCCACTCTCGCCACATTAAAAGTTACAGAATCAGATGCTGACCTCAACACTAACTACCCTGCCACGCTGCATGGTAAGAATGATGTTGAGATCCGGCCACAAATCTCTGGTTTCCTGACCAAAGTTCACGTTCAGGAAGGGCAGAAAGTCAGCGCAGGGCAGCTTCTTTTCACCATTGACCAAGTGCAGTTGCAGGCAGCTGTTGATGCTGCAAGGGCAGCCGTAGCAGTTGCACAAGCAAGCGTCAACACAGCTCAGACAAATGCTGACAACAACAAGATACTTCTCGATAAAAATATTATCTCAGCGCCGGCTTACCAGACAAGCGTAGACCAGCTCAATGCTGCAAAGGCTCAATTAGGACAATCCCAGGCAAATCTCACCTCAGCTCAAAAAAATCTCTCATACACTCTTGTGAAAGCTCCTGTGTCGGGAGTTGTAGGCACAATCGACAACAAGGAAGGTGCTCTTGCGTCACCATCTACCCTTCTGACAATTCTATCCGATAATGGTCAGATGGAAGCATATTTCTCCATGACGGAAAAGGAAATCCTGGCTCTGACCGACAACGGTCGCAAAAATATGAATCAGGTGCTTGACTCTCTTCCTGCAGTTGAACTCAAACTCGCTAACGGAGAAATCTACAGCCAACCCGGACGCATCGTCTCAATTTCAGGCGTTCTTGATCCATCTACCGGAAGTGCAACTGTGAAAGCAGCATTCCCTAATCCGGAAGGGATGCTTCGTAGCGGCAACACCGGACAGGTGCTTCTGCCATCAATCAATCATGGGGTTATAACCATTCCGCAAAAGGCTACTTTTGAGATCCAAGACATGAAATTTGTATATGTTGTTGGCGACAGCTCTAAGGTTCACCAGTCTCCAATCGTAGTTGATTCCAAAAATGATGGCGTGAATTATATTGTCACAAAAGGCCTTGTGCCGGGCGATGTGATTGTGATTGAAGGCGTAGGATCAACAGTTAAGGATGGAATGACAATTTCACAAAAATAACTAACAGGCTGAGATATGAAACTTGACAGATTTATCAATAAACCGGTGCTATCGACGGTGATATCTATCTTCATCGTCATCTTCGGCATTCTTGGCCTTTCGAGTCTTGCAATTGAGCAATATCCCGACATCGCACCTCCAACTATATCGGTCAGCACCACTTATTCCGGTGCTTCCGCACAGGCTGTACTTAACTCCGTGATTGCCCCTCTTGAAGAACAAATCAACGGTGCGGAAAATATGGACTATATGGTTTCCTCCGCCTCCAACAACGGATCTGCTTCCATCCAGGTTTATTTCAAGCAAGGAATGGACCCCGATATGGCAGCGGTAGATGTGCAGAACAGAGTGGCAAAGGCGGCATCATTCCTTCCTGCTGAGGTAAATCAGGTTGGTGTGATCACCCAGAAGCGCCAGAGCTCCATGCTGATGGTTATGTCGCTCTATGATGAGACCGACACATATACAAGTCAGTTTATCGACAACTATATGGCAATCAACATAATCCCGGAAATCAAGCGTGTTTCTGGTGTAGGTGAGGCTATGGCTTTTGGTGCCGACTATTCAATGCGAATCTGGCTAAAGCCTGATGTGATGGCACAATATGGTCTCATGCCCTCTGATATCTCCGCAGCTCTTGCCGAGCAGAACATTGAGGCAGCTCCGGGTAGTTTCGGCGAACAAGGCAATCAGACATTCCAATATACAATGCGTTATAAAGGACGTCTTCAAGACGCTTCTGAATTTGAAGATATCGTGATCCGCGCAACCCAGGATGGAGAAATACTTCGTCTCGGCGACGTGGCAAAAGTGGAGCTCGGAAAGCTTAGCTACGGTTTCGCTAACCGCGACAACGGCCACATCGGTTCCGCAGCCATTATATTCCAATCGGCAGGCTCCAATGCAACTGAAGTTATCAAAAACATTGAGAAACTTCAAGACAAGGCTCGAATGGATCTTCCAAAGGGTTTGGTGATTGAGACAACAATGAGTGTCAATGACTTCCTTTTTGCTTCCATTCATGAGGTGGTGAAGACCCTGATCGAGGCTTTCATACTTGTGTTTATCGTGGTATTCATCTTCCTTCAGGATTTCCGCTCCACCCTTATTCCTATGATTGCCATACCGGTGGCTTTGATAGGTACTTTCTTCCTCCTCTACATATTTGGATTCACAATCAATCTTCTTACCCTTTCTGCATTGGTGCTTGCAATTGCAATTGTGGTCGACGATGCGATAGTGGTTGTTGAGGCTGTGCATGCAAAGCTTGACCAGGGCTATAAGTCTGCACGTAAGGCCTCAATCGATGCCATGAATGAGATTGGTTCGGCTCTTGTATCAATCACACTCGTGATGATGCTTGTGTTCATTCCCGTATCGTTTTTGAGCGGCACATCTGGAATTTTCTATAGGCAGTTCGGTCTTACGATGGCTATGGCAATCGGACTTTCTGCCGTCAACGCACTTACATTATCCCCTGCTCTATGTGCACTCTTCCTAAAGCCTCATAAGGTAGAAAAAGATGATGAGGATCCGCTCGGAGGCTATGACGTGGAGAGCCGTAAGAAAGAGAAGAACGAAAAGAAAAACCTTCTCCAAAGATTTTTTTATTGGTTTAACGTCACGTTCGATGCTCTTCTTTCAAAATATAAGAAAGCCACAACATGGTTTATCAATCACAAGATAGTTTCATTCTGCACGGTTGCAGCCTCAATAGGCATACTTATATGGCTAATGAATATAACCCCTACAGGTCTTGTGCCTACTGAAGACACGGGCACAATCATGGGTGCGGTGACGATGCCGCCGGCTACCTCCCAGGAACGCACGCAAGCCGTTATGGACGAGATGGATTCTATAATTGGCTCCATTCCTGAAGTAAAAAGCCGCACATCAATCACCGGATATTCATTCATCGGAGGACAAGGCAATACCTATGGTTCCTTTATTATCAAGCTTCTTCCATGGGATGACCGCAAGAAACCCGGCCAGTCTGCAGGAGGCGTTATTCAGCAGCTGTTTGCAAAGAGTGCCGTGATCAAGGATGCCAACATCATGTTCTTCCAGCCACCTATGATTTCCGGTTATTCAGCCACCAATGGTTTTGAACTTAAACTTGAAGATAAGACCGGTGGATCGCTCGACGATTTCTTTGGCATATATCAGAACTTCATCGGAGCACTTAATGCACAACCTGAGATTCAGATGGCCTATTCCACCTTTAACCCTACATTCCCGCAATATCTTGTCGAGATTGATGTGGCAAAGGTTAAACAGGCAGGATTAACCCAGAATGCTATCCTGTCCACTCTTCAGGGATATTACGGTGGCATGTATATCTCAAACTTCAACTCCTATGGTAAACTCTACCGCGTAATGATGCAGGCCTCTCCCGACGCACGAGTGAGTCCGGAGACTTTGAAGCAGATAAAAGTACGCAATGGCAATGAGATGGCTCCTATCGACAACTTCGTGCATCTGAAGAGAATCTACGGACCGGATATCATCAACCGATTCAACATGTTCACTTCTATTCAGGTGACAGGTACTCCGGCAGCAGGATACTCCTCAGGACAGGCTCTTCAGGCTATTGAACGTGTAGCTCAGCAGACTCTTCCACGTGGATATGACTTTGAATATTCCGGCATGACTCGAGAGGAGGCATCAGGCAGCAGCGGAAGCACGGGCATGATATTCGTGTTGATTCTCATGTTTGTCTATCTCATCCTCTCAGCACAGTATGAGAGCTACCTTCTGCCTTGGGCAGTGATTCTGTCGGTTCCATTCGGATTGATGGGTACATTTATTTTCGCACACTTCCGCGATATCGCCAATAATATCTATCTGCAGATCGCATTAATCATGCTTATCGGCCTTTTGGCTAAGAATGCTATCTTGATCGTGGAATATGCACTTGACCGCCGTCGCACAGGCATGAGCATCTTCAAGGCGGCAATCCAGGGTGCTGAAGCCCGTCTGCGCCCTATCCTAATGACTTCGCTCGCGCTTATCATCGGACTTCTTCCGCTGATGTATGCTAACGGTGCCGGAGCAAACGGAAACCAGGCACTCGGCACTGGAGCCGTAGGAGGTATGCTCATAGGCATGATTCTCCAGGTGCTGGTGGTACCTGCTCTATTCGTTGCATTCCAGACACTGCAGGAGAAATTCACTCCCCAAAAATGGAGCGACAAAGACAACCGCAACATCAAGAGTGAGCTTGAACAATACACCATTAACAGAGATTAACGTGATGAAGACAATAATAAAAATCACATACATGTCGGCTCTCGCTCTGATGCTGAGCAGTTGCCACATCTACAATAAATATCAGCTGCCCGATGGAAACACTGTGGCAGCCGACTATAAGCAGGCTGTGGAGCATCAAGACTCCACAGGCCTCGCCTACATGGGATGGCGGGAAATTTTCACCGACCCCATACTTCAAGGCTACATTGAAGAAGCGTTGGCTAAAAACACGAATCTTGAAAATGCACGTCTTAACGTGGAAATTGCGAAAGCCCAGCTGCAAGGAGCTAAACTCTCCTATCTTCCGTCGCTCTCTTTCACTCCAAACGGTGGGACATCTTCCTACGGAGGCAGCCACATGAACTGGAGCTATTCATTGCCTTTGGCTGCAACTTGGGAAGTGGATGCTTTCGGAAAAATTCAAAACCGTAAACGTGGAGCAAAAGCAAGTCTTGAACAGACCCAGGCTTACGAGCAGGCCGTGCGCTCCCAGATTGTAACCGGGGTTGCTTCCACATATTATTCACTCGTTCTTCTTCGTCAGCAACTCGACCTTTCCAAACGGACTGCTGAAATATGGAAAGATCAGGTATCTACCATGGAGCAGCTGAAGCAAGCGGGAACAACAACTGAAGCCGCTGTGGTTCAGAGCCGTGCTAACTATTACAATATATTGGCCTCAATACCTGACCTTGAACAGCAGATCACTATTGTAAATAATTCTTTATCCGTACTTCTCAACACCTACCCCACGGAATGGAATGTAAGCTCAAATCTTGACGTGACTGTTCCCGATGAAGCCATCAATGGTGTTCCAATGAGCTATCTTGCTACGCGTCCGGATGTAGCTGCCGCTGAGAGAGGGCTCGCCTCTGCTTTCTATGCAGTTAGTTCTGCTCATGCAAACTTCTATCCATCAATAGCTATCTCAGCTCAAGGCGGTTTTACAAATCTTCTTGGATCAATGATTGTGAACCCTGGAAAATGGTTTATCCAGCTTGCAGGCTCACTCACGGCTCCACTCTTCTCAAGAGGACAGAACATTGCGCAACTTAAGGCTGCCAAGGCTCAGCAGGAGCAAGCCCTTAATAACTTCGAGAATACCGTAATGTCAGCTGCCGCTGATGTCAGCGATGCCCTGGTGAAGATTGACAAAAGTTCTGAGAAGAAGCGTCTCATCGATTTGCAGGTAAAGGAACTTGAAAAGTCGGTTGAATACACCAATGAACTCTTCATTCTCAACCATCAGACAAGCTATCTGGAGGTACTGACTGCAAGAAGCAGTCTGCTGCAAGCCCAGCTTGCAAGTCTCAGCAGCTGGCATGCACACACTTCGGCTCTTATAAGCCTTTATCAAGCAGTAGGTGGAGGAAGATAAGAATGGCTGATAGGCTTATATGTCTTATAATACGAAAAGACTTATGAAATAATCTTAAAATTAAATGTCATGAACAATATATCACCTTTAGCATTCGTGCATCCGGAAGCCAAACTCGGAGATAACATCACAGTTGGTGCATTCGTTTATATTGACAGGAATGTTGAAATAGGCGACAACTGCTTCATTCACTCCCATTCAAGTATTCTCTCAGGTGCAAGAATCGGGAAGAACAACCGTATATATGAAGGCTGTATCATTGCGGCAACACCTCAAGACTTCCGCTGGAAAGGAGAGGAATCTTATGTCATAATCGGCGACGACAACAAGATTCGCGAGCAAGTCATCATCAACCGCAGCATACATGAAGGTAAGGCGACCACTGTCGGCAATGGAAGCTGCATCATGGCGCAGAGTCATATCGGACACGATTCCTCAGTCGGCAACAAATGTGTGCTCGGAAACGGAGTTAAGGTTGCCGGTGACTGCAAGATAGGAGATTGTTGTATTTTATCTTCAGGAGCTCTTGTTCATGAAGGATATGAAATTGGTGACTTCGCTCTTATCAAAGGTGGCACAAGGGTTACGGGAAATGTTCCTCCCTATGTAATTATGGCCCATAACCCTATTTCATATTTCGGCATAAACAGTTTCATTCTGGGCCGAGGTGGTTTCAGCGATGATAAAATCGACGACATTGCCAAGTGCTATCGACATATCTACCAATCCCATATCGCCTTGCACCATGCATGCAAGAGAATTAGGGAAGATGTAGATGAAAGCGCTGAGAGAAACAACATCCTATCTTTTCTCAAAAACCACAACTTCGAGATTGCAGCAAGGCAAGTGTTTGAAGAATTTGAATGATATATGCAAAACGGGGATTCAGGTCCCCGTTTCTTTTTTTTCATGATAAATTTGCACACGTTTTTATTTTTAACTAACTTTGAATTCTCAAAAATCAAACAACAAGAAATTATCATGGAAATAGACGGTAAGATCATCCTCGATCTCGGCATGCAGTCCGGAATGTCGAAAGCAGGACGTGAATGGAAGAAAAAAGAATGGGTGCTTGAAACTTTCGGTCAGTATCCTCGCAAAGTAAAATTTCACGTATTCGGCGACAAAGCTGACACTATAGGAATTGAAGTTGGTAACTCCTACACACTCTCTGTAGATCTTGAAAGCCGTGAATTCAACGACCGTTGGTATACAGATGTAAGCTGCTACGCGGCACGTCCGTATGGGCAAGGTGGGATCACGCAGGGAGGAGGCTACCCACAGCAAGGAGGATATCCTCAACAGCAGCCCTATGCGCCTCAGCCTTATGCTCCACAAGCTGCTCCCCAAGGCTATCCGCAGGCAAATGCACCTGCTCAGCCGTTTGGAGGAGATGCTTTCCCTCCGGCTCCCACCCCGGGTGGTTATGACGCAGTCAATGACTCTACCGACGATCTCCCGTTCTAATATGAAAAGGCAAGTTCTTTCTTTTCTTACAGCTATATATGCCATCTTGATAGCATTTGCCGGATATTCGGCTGAGGCTGTAACATGGGATATCAGACTTGTAGGCGACGGGACGGATTCTCCGAAAATTGAGGCTACGGCTACTATTGCCCCCGGATATCACATGTTTGCCATCGACAACCCGACCGGTGGCTCTAATCCACTTGTGTTTTATTTCGACACTAAAGGGTGTGAGACTGTGGGGACACCGACTGCAGACAAGGCATACACTAAAGAGTATGACGACATCTTTGAGGTTGACCAGCACTTCTACACTAACAAGGTAACATTCACTCAGAAACTAAAACCTACAGCGTCGGAATTCAGTGTGGATGTTGAGGTAAAGGGCCAGGCATGCAATGACACCGGCTGTCTTCAGGTATATGGAGCAAAGAACCTCAAAGGCAAGGCTCCGATAGCAGTTCCAACCGGAGACGCTGAGACAAAAGACTCTGAAAAGATTGACAATCCGGAAGTCATAGCCGAAATGGTGGATTCCCTGCACAACGCCGATGGTCCACTTGTGCCGGGAGTATTGACAGATGATATCGAGAAAGCTGGTTGGTGGACAAATGTCGAGGCTGAACTCCGTGCATTCAAGGCAGATGCTCCGGCTGCAACAAGCAGTCTTCTATATATCTTTATAGCAGGATTTCTTGGAGGACTGATAGCACTTGTCACACCCTGCGTCTGGCCAATGATACCTATGACTGTGTCATTCTTCTTGAAGCAGAACAAGAAAAGCCGCAAGAAGGCAATCGGATCGGCTGCCACCTATGGAGCCTCGATTATTGTGATCTACGTCGTGCTTGGGCTTGCCGTCACTATTATTTTTGGAGCGTCAGCCCTGAATAATCTTGCAACAAATGCCGTCTTCAATATAATATTCTTCCTGCTTCTGGTAGTGTTTGCCATATCTTTCATGGGCGGATTCGAATTGACATTACCGTCGAGCTGGACCAACAAGATGGACTCTAAGGTTGATTCAACGACAGGTATGATTTCAATCTTTTTTATGGCGTTCACTCTTGTGCTGGTATCATTTAGTTGTACCGGTCCGATCATAGGCACTCTTCTTGTGGAGGCTGCATCTACAAGCAATTTCGTTTCTCCCGCAATTGGCATGCTGGGATTCTCGATAGCTCTCGCTCTCCCCTTCACACTTTTTGCCATGTTCCCGACTATGCTCAACAGCATGCCGAAAAGCGGCGGTTGGATGAATACGGTGAAGGTTGTGCTTGGATTCCTTGAACTCGCTCTTGCGTTGAAGTTCTTGTCTGTTGCTGACCTTGCCTACGGTTGGAGAATCCTTGACCGTGAGGTTTTCCTAAGCCTATGGATTGTGATATTTGCTCTACTTGGAGTATATCTGCTGGGCAAAATCACCTTCCCGCACGACGATAAGGTTGAGAAAACCGGAGTGACGCGCTTCATGCTCGCCTGCATCTCTTTCGCATTCGCAATATACATGCTTCCGGGACTATGGGGTGCTCCTTTAAAGGCAATCAGTGCATTTGCCCCTCCTACATACACACAGGATTTCTCCTTATATGAAGGCGACGTTCATGCGGTTGTTGATGATTACGAAGAAGGCATGGAACTTGGTAAGAAACTCGGGAAACCGGTGATGCTCGACTTTTCCGGCTTCGGATGTGTCAATTGCCGTAAAATGGAAGCAGCCGTATGGACTGATCCCGAAATCAAGTCTACAATCGACAATGACTATGTGCTCGTCACCCTTATGGTCGACGAGAAGAAAGCCCTACCGGAACCGATAAAAGTTACGGAAAAAGACGGCACACAACGTACTCTTCGAACCTACGGCGACAAATGGAGCTATCTCCAGCGTTCAAAGTTTGGAGCCAACGCCCAACCCTTCCATGTGCTGGTCGACAACGATGGCAAACCACTTGCTCCGGCATTTGTTTACGAGGAAGACATACCGGGCTATAAACGGTTCCTTAAGCAAGGCTTGGATAATTACGCAAAGCATAATTGAGTCTTCATTGCTCCGAGCTCAGCTGTGAAAACTGAATACTGAAAACGGACAACGGAAAACGGACAACGAACCACCCATGAAGAAATTCATATTCTTAACAATATTAATGTCAGTGGCGGCTTGCGCAATGGCGCAGGCCGCTTCTGAAACCGGGAAAGAGACCAATCCGGATTATAAGCGGTATCTTCAACTTGCAGATTCCGCCCGATTTTTTATCTCTTCGGAAAACTGGAGTGAAGCTGCAAGATGTACACGTGAAGCACTACGGCTTGATCCCGGCAATGTTGGGAATGTGATGCTCTTCAGTAATCTTGGACTTGCAACGGGAATGGACGGTAAGATTGGTGAAGCTATGCAATGTTTCGACATTGCCTTGTCGCGTGCACCTAAAAGTATCCCGGTATTGACATCTAAGGCAAAAATCCAGATCAAGGCGTCTGACGAAAGCGGAGCTATGGAAACTATTGACACAATTCTTAGATTGGACAGTCTTGCCCAATGGCCTCTTCAGACACGTGGACTTCTACGGATGAGAGCAGGGGAATATGAAGCTGCATTCAACGATTTCAAGACACTTGCCAAGAATTATCCGGACAACACCTGGGGACCCGGAGGAATGGCAAAATGCATGGAAATACAAGGCTACCTGTCAGAGGCAGCAGGATACTACCGCGATGCTATCGAACGAACATCACCTGAAGATGACGACAGAGTAGAATTCCAATTAGGAATGATTGAAAATCTGGGACATACAGGCAAATTGGCTGAAGCTCTCGATGCTGCTAAAGAAGCTTTATCAGAACACCCTCACGACGGCAGACTTTATCTTTTGAGAGGATGGATAAAGAAACAGCTACTTATCTACAGGGAAGCCGAAGCTGACAAAAAACTTGCAATCGACTACGGTGTTGACACACAAACCGTTGAACGCTTTTTCCCTCAAAAATACTAAAAAAAGATATCAACACCCCTTTTAGTCTTCAACTTTTTTTACTAATTTTGCATCCGTTTTATGGCAGACATTTCTTAGTTGCCAACGTTAACCAACACCATAATTCAGACAATCTTCACATCTACAGATGGAAACACTTCCGCTACATATTGAATATCTGCTCACTCGCCATGATTGTGTGATTGTGCCCGGTCTCGGTGCGTTTATCGCCAGTGAGAGTGAAGCATGCATAGATATTGAAAATGGCATAGTGCGCCCACGCAGACGTGAGATAAGTTTCAACAGCAGTGTTGTCTCTGACGATGGTCTTCTCTCCCACTCCATAGCACGTAGAGAGCATATCCGGTATGAGGTTGCTCACCGACGCGTTGCCTCCTTTATTGAAAAGATGAAAGCTGACCTCAATAATGAAGGAGAGATATCGCTTGGTATGTTGGGCAGACTTATCCAAGACTCAGAAGGTCTTCTTAGTTTCCAACCGAGAAAGTCGAATTCCGTTCAAGACACTCTGTATGATATTAAACTGGATATTTCAGCAAAACAGTCGATTGGGAATCCTACTGCCGAGGTCAAGATTGAAGAGATAGCACCACAAGAAATTTCTGTAGAAGATGATGGGGTCAGAACTATTAGGGTCACACCCGACAAATATGTATTCACCATTAGCAAGAAGGCCGTGCATGCTGCGGCTATGTTAGTAATGGTGTTGACTGTAGGGCTGTCGCTTCTGATTCCCATTAACCACGATAATGAGCAAAAGGCTTCTGTGATATCTATAGAGGATTTCTTCCGAAGAGAATTAACCATCGATTTTGATAAGCATAATGATTCTGTTGCTCATAATATAGTTGATAAAGACACCATTCTTAATAATGAAATAGTCGCAAGACCCTAAAATTATTAAAAAATCGCAGAAATATTTGCACAGTTAAGAAAAAAGTATTAACTTTGCATCGCAAAAACGGGGAGCACCTCTCCAACATGCGAAAATAGCTCAGTTGGTAGAGCACGACCTTGCCAAGGTCGGGGTC